>NZ_JBHJUO010000018.1:0-228632 GCF_042268445.1 Streptomyces sp. NPDC056169
TGAGGTGCTAGTGCCCTTTATCGGGCGTGGGGGTTCAAGTCCCCCCTCGGACACCGAAGAGAAGTGCCGGTCGATCTCGTATCGACCGGCACTTCTCGTTTTCCACAGGGCGAGCGGGCGGCCGGGACGGCGGGCGGTTGGCGCCTATCCTGGGGGAGTGATCGAGAACCTTCCTCCCTGTCCCCAGTGCTCCAGCGAGTACACGTACGAGATGAACAACCTGGTGGTCTGCCCGGAGTGCGGCCACGAGTGGGTCCCGGCCGCCGACGGGGCGACGGACGGTGGCGGTACGGACGCGGGCGGCGAGAGCGTGATCAAGGACGCCGTCGGCAACGTGCTCAACGACGGCGACACGGTGACCGTCGTCAAGGCCCTCAAGGTCAAGGGCAACCCCTCCGGCATCAAGGCCGGCACGAAGGTGCGCAACATCCGGCTGGTCGACGGTGTCGACGGCCACGACATCGACTGCCGTATCGACGGCTTCGGTGCCATGCAGCTCAAGTCCAGCGTGGTCAAGAAGGCCTGACCCGAGGCCCTGACGACGGCGACGGCCCGGCACGGCCGGCATGCGGGGGGCCGTCGTGCGTCGGCTAGGGCTTTCGGGCCACCACCAGGCGGCAGTGCGGGCTGCCGTCGGCTCGGTGGCCCAGGGCTTCGAGGGGGGTCAGAGCGACCTCGAAGCCTGTCTCCTCCAGGCGGGTGCGGACGTCCGCGAGGCGGAACGTGCGGTAGTACATGACGAAACGCGGGTGCCACAGCGCGTTCCGGACGCGCATCGCGGCGTCGAAGCCCCACAGCGTCCAGTAGAGGCGCGAGCCGACCTGGGGCGGCGCCGGGAGGGGGAAGGCGAAGGTGCCGCCCGGGCGGAGCGAGGCGTGGACCTGGGCGAAGAGCGTGCGCTGGGCGTCCGGGACGAAGTGGCCGAAGGCGCCGAAGCTGACCGCGAGGTCGAAGACCGGGGCGAACGGCAGGGCCAGGGCGTCCGCGCGGACCAGGGCCGCAGCGGGGTGGGCGCCGCGTGCCCGGGTCAGCATGCCCGTACTGAAGTCGACGCCCGTGATCCGGCCCGCGCACACGGAGCGGAGGACGCCGAGTCCGGCGCCGGTGCCGCAGCAGACGTCGAGCCCCGAGTCGAAGGGGCCGAGCTCCTCCAGGGCGTCGGACACCGCGCTCAGGAGCCGGTCGGAGGTGCGGAACGGGGTCGCGTCGAACTTGTTCGCGAGCAGGTCGTAACCGTGCTCGACCGAGGAGAGGGCCTGGACGGTCAGCTCACGGAGGCTGGGGCCCTGCGGGGTGAACATGGTTCCGAGCCTATGCCGTCACTGCCCGTACGTGTCAGAGCGCACTGCGCACGGGGGGCGCCGGGGGCCTGGACCAGGCCGGGGCGATGCCGGTGAGCTGGCAGACCAGCAGGTACAGGGGGATCGGCGGCGTGTAGGGGGACGTGCCGTCGGGGTGGTGGACGAGTCGCGGGCCGCGGTCCGGGACCTCGGCGCCCGGCGCGTAACAGGCGGGCAGCGGCCAGGTCAGGTCCAGGTCGGAGCCGGCCGGGACGAGCCACCACCACCAGTCGGTGTCGGCGTAGACACAGCCCTTGGCGGGGAGGCGGGAGAGGATCTTGAAGCCGAAGCGGGCGGGGACGCCGACGGCGTCGAAGCCGAGGCCGGTGTGCAGGCCCACGGGGACGGCCAGGCGGGTCGCGCCGAGTTCTGCGGAGTCGAGGGCGCCGGAGCCGGGTGACGTGGAGCCGACCGTCCTGCCGTGCGGTCCCCTGGGGTCCGCGGCGCCGCGCTGGCGCGGGACGGTGGGGTTCTCCGGCGGCTTGCGGGCCGAGCGGGGGATCAAGAGGGTGGCCATCGACCTCAGCATGGTTCCCCCATGCCGTGGGCCAGCTCCGCCCAGACGATCTGCGCCGTGCCGTGCCCGGTGCGGTCGGCGCCCCAGGCGGTGCACAGCGCGTCGACTATGAGGAGTCCGCGGCCGCGTTCCTCCTCGCCGCAGTCGCGCATCCGCGGTCCCGCCGCGCCGCCCTCGTCCCGCACCGCTATGCGCAAGGTGTCCTCGCCCTCGCGGAGTTCGCAGATCACCCGGCCGCTCGCGGTGTGGACCACGGCGTTGGTGACGAGCTCGGAGACGACCAGGGCGACGGTGTCACGTATCTCGGGGCCGCAGCCCCAGAGAATGAGCCGCTCCTCCGCGAGCCGGCGGGCCCGCGCGACCGACGCGGTCAGGGCCGGGAGCTCGAAGGCGAAGCGGCGTACGCCGTCGGCGGGGGTGCCGGTATCGGTCCGGGGTTCTGGGCGCTGGGCCATGACTCGAGGGCTCATGAGACCTGAAGGCTGCGCGTTACCAGAAGCCACGACCGGTTCCTCACAACAGTGGGCAGGAGTGCCGTACGGCGCTGCCTCCATGGCGCGGTGGCGCATGACGGCAGCGTGTACTGGTTCACCGGAACACTGTCCTCCTGACTCGGACACTTGGCAAGTGGCACTCTGAAAATTGCAGAGTGCTGTGTTCTCTACGGCCTTGCTTCGTGGCACACTCGTCGAAACAGTGCGTCGGGGAGGTCTGAGAGTGAGCGAGCCGCGGTCCGCCCCCACGGTGGGACAGGTTGTTCTCGGCAGGCGGCTGCAGGATCTGCGCGAGCGGGCCGGCCTGAAGAGGGAAGAGGCGGCCAAGATCCTCCGGGTGGCCCCGGCCACCGTCCGGCGCATGGAGACGGCCGAGGTCGCGCTGAAGGTTCCGTACGTCCAGCTCCTGCTGAAGGAGTACGGGATCACGGAGGCCGAGGCGGAGGGCTTCGTCGCCCTCACGGAGGAGGCCAACCTCCCCGGCTGGTGGCAGCGGTTCCACGACGTGCTGCCCGGCTGGTTCTCCATGTACGTGAGCCTGGAAGGGGCGGCCAGCCTCATCCGGGCCTACGAACCCCAGTTCGTCCCCGGTCTCCTGCAGACCGAGGCCTACGCCCGAGCCATTCTGCGCAGCGGGGCGGTCGGCGGCAGCGATGCCGGCAAGGACGAGGACGCCGAGCGTCATGTAGCCCTACGGATGGAGCGCCAGTCCCTGCTGACGAGGGAGGACGCCCCGAAGTTCTGGGTGATCATGGACGAGACGGTGTTCCGCCGACCGGTCGGTGACGGGCCCGAAGTGATGCGCGACCAGCTCGACCGGCTGCTCGAAGCGTCCGAGTTGCCGAACGTCACCCTGCAGATCGCGGAGTTCGCGTCCGGCCACCACCCCGGCACCTACGGACCGTTCGTCCTCTTCCGCTTCGCCATGCCCGAACTCCCGGACATGGTCTACAGCGAGTACCTGACCGGCGCGGTCTACCTCGACGCGCGCCCCGAGGTGGCATCCCACCTGGAGGTCATGGACCGCATGGCGGCTCAGGCCGCGACTGCACAACGCACGAAGGAGATCCTCCGGGACCTCCGCAAGGAGCTGTGAATGGATCGCATATACAACGGCATGCCCGCCGCTGAGCTCGGTGCCGATGGCTGGCACAAGCCCTGGAGCGGCGGGAACGGGGGCAACTGCGTGGAGGCCATGAAACTGGCCGACGGCAGAGTCGCCGTGCGACAGTCCGCAGACCCTGAAGGACCCGCGCTCATCTACACCCACGGGGAGATCGCCGCTTTCATCCAGGGGGCCAAATCCGGTCAGGCTGACTTTCTGCTCACCTGACCCTTCCGCCCCGCCCGTTCCGTCGCGTAACTCTTGCTGAAGTGCCACCCGTTCGTCCCGACCAGGAGAGCCGATGACCCAGGACCCCGCATCCGTACGGATCGACACCAGCAAGCCGCATCCGGCGCGCATGTACGACTGGTTCCTGGGCGGCAAGGACAACTACCCGGTCGACGAGGCGATGGCGAAGCAGCTGCTCACCGTCGACGCCCGGGGCCGCGACATGGCCCGCGTCAACCGGGCCTTCATGCACCGCGCCATCCGCTGGCTCAGCGCCCACGGCGTCCGCCAGTACCTGGACGTCGGTACGGGCATCCCGACCGAGCCCAACCTGCACCAGATCGCGCAGGGGGCCGCGCCGGAGTCCCGCATCGTCTACTGCGACTACGACCCGATCGTGCTCGCGCACGCGGCCGCGCTGCTGCGCTCGACCCCGGAAGGGGCCACCGAGTACATCCAGGCGGACGCCCGTGACCCCGAGACCATCCTCGAAAGGGCCGGAAAGGTCCTTGATTTCGACCAGCCCATCGCCCTGTCGATGCTCGCCCTGCTGCATTTCGTCGGGGACGAGGACGGTGCCTACGACCTGGTCGCCAAGATCGTCGAGAAGCTCGCGCCGGGCAGCTATCTCGTCCTCTCCCATGTCACCGGGGACTTCGACCCCGAGGGCGCGGCGAAGGCGAGCGCCATGTACAAGGCGCGCGGGCTGACCCTGCGGCCCCGCTCGCGCGACGAGCTGGCCGCGTTCTTCGAGGGCCTGGAGTTCGTCGACCCGGGCGTCTCGCTCACCGCCGAGTGGCACCCGGAGCTGGGCGAGCCCGTCCCGGTCCAGGGCGACGACCCGATCCCGGGGTGGGCCGCCGTGGCCCGCAAGCCCTGACGAGATCCCTGAACAGTGCGGCACGAAGGCCCGCGGACCGAGGTCCGCGGGCCTTCACCTGTGTGCAGCGCCTGATCCGACGGTCGCCGCTTAGGGGGCGACCAGTGTCACCCGGAAGCTCCGCGCCGGGCTCACGTTGCCGGCGGCGTCGATCGTGCGGTACTCGACCGTGTGCGTCCCGTAGTCCGGGGTGGCGTCGTCCCACGGCACCGCCCGGCTCCGGCCCAGTTTCCCGTACACGAGGTCGTCGATGACCGTGCCGCTCGGCGTGAAGCGGAAGGGCGCGTCGGCGTCCGTCGGCCAGCCGTAGTACGTGTACCAGCCGTCGCCGTCGACCCGGAACTGGCTCACGACGGCGCCGTCCCGGTCGTCCCGCGCGGTCAGCCGCATCGTGAACGGGCCGTCGTAGACGTACTCGACGGGGAGCCCGGGGCGCCGCACGGTGCGCAGCGGCGTGGACAGTTCGTACGAGGACGTGGCCGCGCGGGCGTCCACCGTCCAGCTCAACTCCTCGTCCGTGCCCGGGATGTGGGCCGTCAGCGTGTGCGTCCCGGGTGTCACGCGGAGCGAACCCAGGTTCAGGTCACGGTCGTTGCGGGTGGTCGGGTGGACCGGCCGGCCGTCCAGACGCCAGTGCACGGCCGGGGTGCGGTCCGTCGGGTGTGTGGTGTCCGCGTGGACGACCGTCCGCGCGCCGACCGGGTCGCCGGTGGGGGTGTGCCCGGTGAACGCGGCATCCACGGGCGTCCTCCGGGTGGTGAGGGAGGTGTCCACCGTCCAGTCGACCGTGCGGGTGAGCGCCGTCGAAGCGCGGACCGCCGGGTCGCGGACGAAGGGCGTCGGGTCGGTGACCGTCGCCGTGAGCGTGTGCGTGCCGGGGGAGAGGTCCATCTTCCGCAGGTCGACCGTGCGCGCGCCGCGGGTCGTGAGCTCGCGCCCGTCCAGGCGCCAGGTCACGGCGAGTTCACCGCCGACCGGGTGCAGGGTGTCCACCCACACGGTCCGGTCCGCGCCGATCGGCTCGGCGTCGGGCGTGTGGTCCTGGATCAGGTCGACCTTCGCGGAGATGGCGCGGACCATCACCTCGCGCTCCACCTGGTCGAAGGCGTAGCCGAGGGTCTTCATCAGGGAGTGACGACTCGGCCGCCAGACGCCCTTCGTGGTGTACAGGCCGCCCTCGTGGCGGCCGATGACCCCGCCGGACTCGCTCTTCTCGCCGAGCCAGCGCCACCACTTGGCCTGCTGGGACCGCATCTGATCCTCTGTCAGGAGAGTGTGGTGGGTGGAGCCCGGCTCGGGGCCGGAGTACGTCCCGCCCGGCACTCCGCGTCCGTAGTAGTCGTACTCGTCCTGGAGGCCGCCGAGCGAATGGCCTATCTCGTGCGGGGTGATGAGGGAGGAGAGCGCGTTGCCTCCGGAGGCCGTGGCGTAACTCCCGCCCGCCCCACCGTAGGTGGAGCTGTGGGCGAGGGCGACGATCTGCCGGTTGGCGCGGCTCGTGCCCGGGACGAGGTCGGCGAGCGCGCCGGCCTTCGCGCTGTCGACGGTGAGCAGCCGCTGCACGCTGCCCGGGTTGCAGCCGCCCCAGAAGCCCATGTCGAGCACGGTGTCGCGCATGGGGGCCGTCAGGCCCGGGTCGCAGTCCACGCCGGACTCGGCCGAAGGGGCCTCCACCGCCCACACGTTGACGTACGAGCGGTACGAGGCGAACGGCTCGATGCTCCACAGCGTGTTCAGATGCCGTTCCAGGTCGGCCCGGAAGGCCGGCATCTCCGCGGCCGTGTAGCCGTCGCCCATGAACACGAGGTTGAACCGGCGGTCCGCGGGGCCGGTCGTCTGGACGGGGACGACGACCGGGCCGCCGGTGGTCGTCGGGGTCTCGGCGGCCGCCGGTCCCGTTCCCACGAGTCCGACGGCCAGCAGACACACCGCGACGAGGCGGGCCAGGCCTCTTCGTGCTCCCTTGCGACGCTGTGAGGTCATGGGGCGCGAGCCTAGGCCGCGCCCCCGATCCCGTAAAGATGTTCGTCAGCCGTACTGTTCCGCGACGGTGCCGTGAACGCTCCGCGTCGGTTGAGTACTGCTCAGTGCCGCAGATAGGCCAGGCCGGCGTGCTCCGCCGTGTAGTTCTCCACGAGCCGCCGGGCCACCGCCACCGAGTCGACCAGCGGATGCAGGGCGAACGCCTTGACCGCCGTCGCCCGTGAGCCGCTCTCCACCGCGGCGAGCACCTCCCGCTCCACCGCCTTCACGGCGGTCACGAGACCGACGGCGTGGTACGGCAGCGGCGCCACCGACACCGGATGGGCGCCGTTCGCGTCCACGAAGCAGGGGACCTCGATCACGGCGTCCGCGTCGAGCGCGGCCAGCGTGGAGCCGTTGCGGACGTTGAGGATCAGCGTGGCCCGCTCGTTCCGGGCGACCGCCCGCATGAGGGCGAGCGCCACCTTCTCGTACCCGCCCGACTCCAGGTCCTCCTCGGCGCGCTCGCCGATGCCGGCGGCCTCGCGGTTGGCGGCCATGTAGGTGGCCTCGCGGTCGGCGAGCGTCCGGTGCCAGGTGTCCAGGGCGGGCGTGTCGGGTTTGCCCATCTCCTCGTAGAAACCGGCCTGTTGGTCGCGCAGATAGGCGCCGCGGGTGCGCTCGGCGGTCCGGTAGGCGTGCACCGCCTCCCGGTTGAAGTAGTAGTAGTGCAGGTACTCGTTGGGGACGGCGCCCAGCGATCGCAGCCACTCAGGGCCGAAGAGCCTGCCCTCCTCGAAGGAGCCGAGCGCCTCCTCGTCGGCGAGGAGCCGGGGGAGTTCGTCGCGGCCGCCGATCCGCAGACCGCGCAGCCAGCCCAGGTGGTTGAGGCCCACGTAGTCGATCCACGCCTCGTCCGGATGCGCGCCGAGGACGCGGGCGACGCGGCGGCCCAGGCCCACGGGGGAGTCGCAGATGCCGACGACCCGGTCACCCAGGATCCGGGACATGGCCTCCGTCACGAGCCCGGCGGGGTTGGTGAAGTTGATGACCCAGGCGTCGGGGGCGACTGCGGCGACCCTGCGGGCGATGTGCTCCGCGACGGGCACGGTCCGCAGCCCGTACGCGATCCCGCCCGCCCCGACGGTCTCCTGGCCGAGCACCCCCTCGGCGAGCGCGATCCGCTCGTCGGCCGCCCTGCCCGCCAGGCCGCCGACCCGGATCGCGGAGAACACGAAGTCGGCCCCGCGCAGCGCCTCGTCGAGGTCCGTCGTCGCCGTCACGACGGGCGCGTCCGGCACCCCTTCGCCCTGCTCCACGAGGACCTTGGCGACGGCCGAGAGGCGGCCCTCGTCGAGGTCGTACAGCGTGACGTGGGTGACCCGCCCCTCGGCGTGGTCGCCGAGGAGAGCGCCGTACACCAGCGGCACCCGGAATCCGCCGCCTCCGAGAATCGTCAGTTTCATGCCCGTACGCTACTCGGGCGCACGCGCCGGGCAGCGGGTCGACGGGCGAGCGTCCACGGCGGCGTCCACATGCCGGGCGCGGCGTCGGCGTGCCCCTGGGGGAGAATGGCGGCATGTCCCGACGCAAGACCCGCCCCCGTACGTCCCCGGCCCCCGCTGCCCCGGCCGTCACCGCGGACTCCCCCTGCCCCTGCGGCCTCGGCGCCGTGTACGGCGCGTGCTGCGGCCGCTTCCACAGCGGTACGGCGGGCACGGCGCCGACGGCGGAGCTGCTCATGCGCTCCCGCTACAGCGCCTTCGTCGTCCGCGACGAGGCGTACCTGCTGCGGACGTGGGCGCCGGAGACCCGTCCCGGTGAGGTCGATTTCGACCCGGCCCTGCGCTGGACGGGCCTGGAGATCCAGGGGGCCACGGACGGCACCGCCTTCCACCAGCACGGCACCGTCACCTTCGCGGCGACCTACGTCCACGGCGGCGAGCCCGGCGCGATGCGCGAGCGGAGCCGCTTCGCCCGCCACGAGGGCGCCTGGGTGTACGTGGACGGCGACGTCACCGACACCGACTAGGGACGGCGACGCCTCCGCGTGACGGGGACGCCCCCGCCTCACGTACGGCCACCTCACCGCGTCACGGCGACGCCTCCGCCTCATGTACGGCGACGCCTCCGCCTCATGAACGGCGACGCCCCCGCCTCACGTACGGCGGCGTCACCGCGTCACGGATACCGTCCGGTCGTCCCCGGACCGCCCCGCCGGAAGTCCGCTCGCCAGGTCCTCGGCGACGACCCTCTTGGCGATGGCGTCCGTCGCCACCCGCAGCTCGGGACCGCTGGGCCGGCCGCGCTCCTGCTCGATCCGGTCGGAGAGCCAGTCGCCCCAGGCCCGGGTGATCACCCCCGCCTCGCGCTCGCCCGCCGGGGTGTGCGAGAAGAGATTGCCGTCCCGGGTGAGGAAGCCCTCGTCGACCATGCGCTCGAAGACCGGCACGAGCACCTCCGGCGGCACCCGCCGTCCGGCCGCGATCAGACCGAGGCTCGCGTGCCCGACCGTCCGGGTGAAGAGCTCGACCTGCATCACCGCCCAGGCCCCCGCCGTGTCGAGCCGCGTGTCGGACGTGCCGACGATCCGCCGGGCGGTGTCGAGGTCGATACGGCGCAGGATCCGGCCGACGGACAGTTCGAGGAGTTTCGCCGAGTCGCCGGACGTGGTGGGGGAGGCGAAGCCCTCGCCCATGTCGGGGGCGGAGGCCCGCGCCGAGTCGCGCAGCGTCACCTGCTTGAGGAAGAGGGCCACGACGAACCCGATCGCGGCGACCGGCACCGTCCAGAGGAAGACGGTGTGGAGGGTGTCCGCGTAGGCGCGGACGATCGGTTCGGCGACCTCGTCCGGCAGGCCGTGCACCCCGGCCGGGCTCTGCGCGGCCTTCGCCAGGCCGGCCGGGTCGATGCCGAGGCTCCCGGCGATCGCCGCCGCCTCGCCGACCCCCGCCGTCAGGTTGGGCTTGAGGGAGTTGACGTAGATCGTGCCGAAGACGGCAGTGCCGAAGGAGCTGCCGAGCGTACGGAAGAAGGTGACGCCCGAGGTCGCGGTGCCGAGGTCGGCGTACTCGACGGTGTTCTGCACGGCGATGGTCAGGACCTGCATGCACAGGCCGATGCCGACGCCGAGCACGAACATGTAGAGCGACTCCAGCCAGGTGCTGGTCTCCGGGCCCATGAGCGAGAGCAGATAGAGGCCGACGCCCATCACCGCACAGCCGACGATCGGGAAGATCCGGTAGTGGCCCGTCTTGCTGACGACGTTGCCGCTGAAGATCGAGGCGATGAGCAGTCCGACGACCATGGGCAGGGTGCGGATGCCGGAGACGGTGGCCGAGTCCCCGTCGACGTACTGGAGATAGGTCGGCAGGAAGGTCATCGCGCCGAGCATGGCGAAGCCGACGACGAAGCTCAGCACGGAGCAGACGGTGAAGACCGGGTTGGAGAACAGCCTCATGGGCAGCATGGGTTCGGCCGCCCGGGTCTCCACCCAGCAGAACAGGGCGAGGGAGGCGAAGCCGCCGACGAAGAGCCCGATGATGACGCCGGAGGTCCACGCGTACTCGTTGCCGCCCCAACTGGTCGCCAGGATGAGGGCGCTGGAGCCCGCGGCGACGAACGCGATGCCGGCGTAGTCGATGACCGGGCGGCTCGCGGAGCGTACGGAGGGGATCGTGCGGGCGGCGGCGATCACGACCAGGATCGCGATGGGCACGTTGACGTAGAACGCCCAGCGCCAGCTCAAGTGGTCGGTGAACAGACCGCCGAGGAGCGGGCCGATGACGGTGGAGACACCGAACACGGCCCCGATCGCGCCCTGGTACTTGCCGCGTTCGCGCAGCGGGATCACATCGGCGATGAGCGCCATCGAGGTGACCATGAGGCCACCGGCGCCGATGCCCTGGAGGCCGCGCCAGACGATCAGCAGCGTCATGTTCGTGGCGAGTCCGCAGAGGAACGAGCCGGTGATGAAGATGATCGCCGAGATCTGGAAGATCACCTTGCGGCCGAAGAGGTCGCCGAACTTGCCGACGAGGACGGTCGCGACCGTCTCGGCGAGCAGGTAGGCGGTGACCACCCACGACATGTGGGCGGCGCCGCCGAGATCCGAGACGATCGTGGGCAGGGCCGTGCCGACGATCGTCTGGTCGAGGGCGGCGAGGAGGACGCCCAGCATGATCGTGCCGAACACGATGTTGCGGCGGCGTTTGTCGAGCACGGGTGGCTCGGTGGCGGCCGGGGGCGCGGGCACTGCGTCGCTGGTCGTGGTCACCTTCGCAGCGTCACACCGCCTCCGGCCTCATGCATGCGGGGGACGGCCGAACAGGTGTACCCCACCGTCAGGAGCCGGAGGCTTCCGACGGCCCGGGCCGTCAGGGGCCCGGCCTGTCAGGGCATGACGGGCAGCTGGGGATGGTGCTTGGCGAGGATCTTGTTGGCCCGCGCCAGCGCCGCCAGGGCGTGCTCGCGGTCCGCCCGGTCCTCCGCGCAGAGCGGCCCCCGGAACCGGTACACCTCACGCGCCGCGCAGTCCGCGTCGACCTCGGCCTGGAGGACGTGCAGCGGGAGACAGGCGCCGATCAGGGCGGCCACGCTGTCGGGGATCGGGACGGGGACGAGGGGCGACGGCGAGGCGATCACGGGGCAATCCTTGCGGGTCCGGGAAGGGTGCGGGAAGAGCGCGGAGGTCTCTCTCTTCATACGTACCGGATCGCGGTGCCGGTTCCGGACCGGGCGTGTCGCGGCGCGGCGACGACACGGCGGCGCTCAGCCGCGGAGCGCGGCCGGCGGGGGAGCGGCCCGCGCGCGCACCCCGCCCGCGGGCGTCCGCGTTCCCGCAGGTACGGGCTTGATCGGCAGCATCCGCACCGCGCACCGGCTCCGGTCGTCGCTCGATTGTTCGTCGAACAGGTTGCCGATGGGGGCGGGTTGGGGAGGACTGATCATCCGTCGGATGTGAAGCATCTCACTCGCGGTTCCGGCGCCTTCCCTCCACGGCGATTCCGTGCCCGGTCTACGAGAAGATCTCGGCCAAGTCGTACGAGAGGGGCTCGTCCAACTGCCCGTAGCCGCACGACTCCGGCGTCCGGTCCGGGCGCCAGCGCTTGAACTGGGCCGTGTGGCGGAAGCGGTCGCCCTCCATGTGGTCGTACCCGACCTCGCACACCCGCTCCGGCCGCAGCGCCACCCACGAGAGGTCCTTCTTCCCCGACCAGCGGCTCGGCGCACCCGGCAGCCGCGCCCCCGCGTGCGCGGACTCGTCCCCCCACGCCGCCCACGGGTGCCCGTCCGGCGGATCCATGCGCAGCGGCTCCAGCTCCTCGACGAGTTCGGCGCGCCGGGCGGCGGTGAAGGCCGCGCACACGCCGACGTGCTGGAGGACGCCCCCGTCGTCGTACAGACCGAGCAGCAGCGAGCCGACGACCGGTCCGCTCTTGTGGAAGCGGTATCCGGCCACGACCACGTCGGCCGTCCGCTCGTGCTTGATCTTGTACATGAGGCGGGCGTCCGGCCGGTACGGCAGATCGAGCGGCTTGGCGATCACGCCGTCGAGCCCCGCGCCCTCGTACTGCTCGAACCAGCGCGCGGCGACCTCCGCGTCCCGGGTCGCGGGCGCCAGATGGACCGGGGCGTCGACCCCGTCGAGGATCCGCTCCAGGGCCGCCCGTCGCTCGCTCAGCCCCACGTCGAGCAGCGAGTCGTCCCCGAGGGCCAGCAGGTCGAAGGCGACGAACCGCGCCGGAGTGGTCTCCGCCAGCATGCGGACCCGGGAGTCGGCCGGATGGATCCGCTCGCTCAGCCGGTCGAAGTCGAGGTGGCCGTCGTGCTCGATCACGATCTCGCCGTCGACCACGCAGCGCTCCGGCAGCCGGGCCGCGAGCGCCTCGACCAGCTCGGGGAAGTAGCGGGTGAGCGGCTTGCCGGTACGGCTGCCGATGACGAGCTCCGGCCCGTCGCGGTGGACGATCGCCCGGAAGCCGTCCCACTTGGCCTCGTACTGCATGCCGGGCGGAATCCGCTTCACGGACTTGGCGAGCATCGGTTTCACGGGCGGCATCACCGGCAGATCCATGGGGACGATTGTCCGGTATGCGGGACTTGTCGGCGAACCCTAGGCTGACCCGCATGGCAGGCAAGGCAGCAGCGGTGGAACTGGAAGTCGGCGACCGGACCGTGCGGGTCTCGAACCCGGACAAGGTGTACTTCCCCGAGCCCGGCTACACCAAGCTCGACATGGTCACCTACTACCTGACCGTCGGTGACGGCATCACCCGCGCCCTGCGGAACCGGCCCACCACCCTGGAGCGCTACCCCGACGGGGTGACCGGCGAGTCCTTCTTCCAGAAGCGCGCCCCCAAGTACCTGCCCGACTGGATCCCGACCGCCCACATCACCTTCCCCAGCGGCCGGTCGGCCGACGAGATGTGCCCCACCGAGCCGGCCGCCGTGCTCTGGGCCGCCAACCTCGGCGCCGTCACCTTTCACCCCTGGCCGGTACGGCGGGAGGACACCGACCACCCCGACGAGCTCCGCATCGACCTCGACCCGCAGCCCGGCACGGAGTACGCCGACGCCGTCCGAGCCGCCCACGAGCTGCGCTCCGTCCTCGACGAGCACGGGCTGCGCGGCTGGCCGAAGACCTCGGGCGGCCGGGGGCTCCACGTCTTCGTGTCGATCACACCCGACTGGACCTTCACGCAGGTCAGAAGGGCGGCCATCGCCTGCGGCCGGGAGCTGGAGCGACGGATGCCGGAACGGGTGACCACCAAGTGGTGGAAGGAGGAGCGCGGGGAGAAGATCTTCGTCGACTACAACCAGACGGCCCGGGACCGGACCATCGCCTCCGCGTACTCCGTACGCCCGCGTCCGCACGCGCCCGTCTCGGCGCCGCTGCGGTGGGACGAGATCGACGACGCGGTGCCGCGCGACTTCGACATCAGGACGATGCAGGTCCGGTACGCCGAACTCGGCGACATCCACGCCGACATGGACGACGAACGCTTCAGTCTGGAGTCCCTGCTCGAACTGGCCCGGCGGGACGAGGCGGAGCACGGGCTCGGCGACCTGCCGTATCCGCCGGAGTACCCGAAGATGCCGGGCGAGCCGAAGCGGGTCCAGCCGAGCCGCGCGAAGAAGGAGCCGGAGTCGCCCGAAGAGGCGTGAACGTGTGGGCGGGGGCGGTGACGGGGTGCGCTGCGGTGCGACGGGGCGGGCCCGCCCGTTCCGGGTGGGGGCCGGCCCGCCCCGTCGTTCCGACCTTAAAACAACACGAACGGTCGTGCTAGCATTTTTTGTGTATCCAGGCCGACCGAGGAGATCCGGCATGTACCCGATGGCCCCGCTCGTACGCACCGTCCTGAACACCGCAGCCCGCGTCACCCCGGAGTCCGCCGGGCGCCTGGCCTTCCACCTCTTCGTCCGCCCGCTCGGCCGGGCGCGGCAGCGGCCCGAGGAGCAGGCGCTCTTCGCCGCCGCCCGCACGGGACACCTCCGCGTCCGGGGCAAGGACGTCGTCACGTACGCCTGGGGTGACGGGCGCCGGCCGGTCCTGCTCGTGCACGGCTGGTCCTCGCGCGCCTCGCGGCTCACCGCCTTCGCCGAGGCCCTCGTCGAGCGCGGCTACAGCCCCGTCGCCTTCGACGCACCGGGCCACGGCGAGTCCTCGGGCAGGGCGAGCAACATCATCGAATACCGGGCGATCATCCGGGAGTTGCACGCCGAGCACGGGGACTTCGACGCCGTCGTCGCCCATTCCTTCGGCGTCCTCGCCGCCCACCTGGCCCTCCGGGACGGCGTCCGCGCCGGCCGCCTGGTGGGGCTGGGCGGCGTCTCGTCCTTCACCATGCTGATGGCGGGCTTCCGGGCCGGCCTCGGCGTCGACGAGCTGGTGGTCCGGCGTATGCGTGCGTACGTCGAGCGCCGGGTCGCGCCGGGCGAGCCCGGGATCTGGGACCGGTTCGACGCCGACGGGTCACCTGCCGAACTCGACCTCCCCGTCCTGCTGTTCCACGACGAGGGCGACGACATGGTCCCGGTCGTCCAGGCCCGCCGCCTGGCCCGCGCCCACGGCGACCGGGCCCGGCTCGTCGTCACCCGGGGCCTCGGCCACCGCCGCATCCTGAAGGATCCGGGAGTGGTGGCCGAGGTCGTGGAGTTCGTGACGGCCGGGGCCGTCAGCTCGCCGGTGTCGTGATCACCGCCGGGTCGGCGCCGGCCCGCCGTGCGGGCCGACCTCGAGAGGTGACCGCAGTTTCATGCCCTGCCGGCTCACGCCGGTGGGGGGATCGTCCTCGGGGATACGGGTGGCGAGGAAGTCCGTCCCGGCCCGTTCGAAGCCGTAGGACATGAGGCCGACGACCCTGTTGTCCGACGCGGCGATCAGGGCGGCACCTGAATCGCCCCCCACGAATCTGGCGGCCACGCCGAGTGTGGTCGACTCGCAATTGATCCGGAGGAGATCTGTCCAACTGCTGTGGCCCGGAGGGACGGGCCAGTGGTTGTTGGCCACGCCGTAGCCGTGGACGGTCACGATGGTCGATTCCTGGACCTGGCCTGTCTTCTGGCCCACCCATTTCACCGTCTCGCCCTGGACGGGCTCCCTCCGGATTTCGAGCTCCTTTTGTTGTTGGTAAATCCCGTGGACGGTGTTCGAGGTCAGGTCCTGAGTCGTCTCGCTGGCATCGGGAACCTCGCACCACGCGAAATCGTACCGATTGTAGAACAGGGGAGTCGGGACCCCGGCCCCGTAATGGCGGATGATCTCGAAGGTGCCGTCGCACACTCCGAGGATGTCCCATTCCGGATCGGAGTCGTAGTCCGGCTCCGGCTGGTAGACGAAGCTCCCGGGCGGGTGCTGAACACTGTCCCTATCACGTGAGCGTTGGCCAGGAGGCAGCGTTTGTTGCGGTACATGGTCGTCACGCCCAGTGTTCCGAATCCTGGTGACAGTATGCCCGCGCGGTGTGGAGCGGGTCGGAAAGCGGCGAACGCCAGCGGTTTCGGGAGGGGTTACGGCTCAGGCGGACGCGGCGAGCGCCGTGCGGCCCCGGTCCGTGGCCGAGGAGTGCAGCCGGGCCGTGACGCCCCGCTCGGCGCGGCCGTACGCGCGCGTGTCGCCGAGCAGTACGGACTGGGCGTTGGCCGCTTCCATGAGGGCGATCACCTCG
Organism: Streptomyces sp. NPDC056169; assembly: GCF_042268445.1. Lineage (NCBI taxonomy): Bacteria > Bacillati > Actinomycetota > Actinomycetes > Kitasatosporales > Streptomycetaceae > Streptomyces > Streptomyces sp. NPDC056169. The sequence continues at coordinate 15,697 of NZ_JBHJUO010000018.1, forward strand.
AAGGCCAGCTGCTCCACGTCCATGTCCTCGGTGAAGTCCCCCACCGCCCGCGCCTCCGACAGGGTCCGCTCCATGTAGGCGGTCCAGTCGAGGCGGGCGCGGGCCACGGCGTCGTGGACCGGACCCGTACGGGCGTCGAACTCGGCCGAGACCGCGTAGAAGAAGCAGCCGCCCGAGAAGACCCGGTCCGAGGAGTACGTCAGCCAGTTCCGGCACAGCGCGCGCACGCGCGGCGCCCCCGGCGGCACGTCCTTGAGGGGGGTGACGACCTGCTCGGCGAAGACGGCGACGGCGGCCCTGATGGTGGCGAGCTGGAGCTCCTCCTTCGAACCGAAGAGCGCGAAGACGCCGCTCTTGCTCAGCTCCAGCTCGGTCGCGATACGGCCCAGGGACAGGCCTTCGAGCCCCTCGACGGACGCGATGTCCATCGTCCGGCCGAGCACGAGCCGTCGCGTCTGGTTGCCGCGCTCGACGCGTCCGTCCGCCTTGGCGCCGGAGCGGGCGCGCGCGCCGGTCCCCGTGGTGGTGCTTCCCGTGCTGCCGCTCATGCCCCCATCGTACTGAACGCACGACCGTGCGGACATCTCCGTGCGTCCGCGTGCCGCACCCTCGGGGCGGGGCCCCGGGGCGGGACTCCGGGGCCAGGCTCTGGGGCGAGGCTCCGGGGCGAGGCGGGAGACGTCAGGTGCGTTCTGCGGGGTCCCGTCGTTCCGTCGGGGTGAGCAGCAGGACCTCCAGGGCCCTGGCGCACGACCGTGCCTGTGTCACGTACCAGTCGAGCCGTGCGTCGGTGATCAGCTCCGGTGTCGCGCGGACCGCGAGGGCGAACCGCGCGTGCCCCGCCCGTTCCAGGACCGGTACGGCCACGGTCCGCACCCCGTGCGCCGACTCGCCGTCGTTCACGGCGTACCCCGCCTCCCGTACGCGCGTCAACTCGGCTGTCAGCGCGGGAGGTTCGACGATCGTCCGCTCGGTGAACGCGGGCAGCGGCGGCAGGGAGCGGGGGCCGCCCTCGCCTGCGCGGGGCCAGGCGAGCAGGACCTTCCCGAGCGCCGTGGAGTGCAGCGGCCGGCGCAGGCCGACCTTCGGCGTCACCGAACCGCCCGCCACGATCACCACGTGCGGTCCGCTCCGCAGCGCCAAGTCGGCCGTCGCGCCCGTCCGTTCGGCCAGATCGGCGAGCTCGGGCGTGGCCAGGTGCAGCCCCCGCTGGTGGTACGAGAGCCGGCCCAGCTCCGTCATCGCCGGGCCGAGCCGGTAGCGGGCGGTCCGGGCGTCCTGCTCCAGGAAGCCCGCTCCGAGCAGGGTCCGCGCCAGCCGGTGCGCCGTGGAGGTGGAGAGCGCGAGCCGGCGTGCGAGGTCGGAGGCGCTCAGATCGGGCCCGTTGTCGTGGAAACAGTGCAGCACGTCCAGTGCGCGGCGGACCGCCTGGGCGCCCGCCGGGGGTCGGGCGATGCCGGCCTCGGTCGTCATAGGGTTCGCTCCCCGTGGGTGATCGGGCTCCCACGCTCCCACATGGCGGGAGCCGAATCGGGTGGAGAACGGGGTCGGAAACACTCTGTTCATACGCAATCCCACATCGTGGGAGTCGAGTTGTGAGAGGCGGAGCTTCCATGGCAGGGTTCCGGCCAACACCACACAGCGGCACCGAGCCGGAGGGAGCAGGCCAGCGATGAACGGACGACGTACCGCCCAGTCCACGCCCGTCGCCTCTCCCGTGGCGCCGTCCCTGACCCGGCGCCGCCACATCGACCTGGCGCGCGTCGCCGCCGCCACCTGTCGCTGAGCCGTTCCGCACGACGCCGTCCCACGAGCAGTCGTCCCACGAGCCGTCGTTCCGCACGGCGTCTTCCCCTGCGCCGCCGTCCCGCACGCCGCCGTCTCGCACACCGTCCTCCGGTGCGAATCGGTGCGCGGTACGGGCTGGACGCGCACTCGCCGCGCTGACCCCCTCGTCGTCGCGCCTGTCGTACGTGTCGCGGCCCGCCGCGCCGGTGCTCCCGGCCCGCGGGTCGCCCCGCCCCTCTCACCCGTCACGTCACCGAGCGGCCCGCCCCCGCGCCGTCGCGACGGCCGCCTTCGCCGGTCGGGCCCCTCCGACCCACCACACCCGGGAATCCCTCCATGACCTCCGCGCCCCCTGCCCGCGTCCCCGACACGCTCTGGTTCACCCGCTGCCCGGTCCCCACCGCCACCGGCGTCGCCGCCGACCGCGGCTGGCTGGCCGGGGAGTTCGCCCCGGACGGGATCGCCGTCCGCTCGCTCCAGGACGCCGAACCCGGCGCCGACCGCGCCACCCACTTCACCCACGCCCTTCCCGGACTCTTCCGCGAGGGCGGCAACGTGCCCGCGCTGTGGGCCCGTTCACGCGGCGAGCGCACCCGGCTCGTCGGCCTCACGTGGATCGAGGAGCGTCAGGTCGTGCTCGTCGCCCCCGGTTCCCCGGTCCGCGGAGCCGCCGCCCTGCGCGGCCTCCGGCTCGCCGTGCCCCGTCACTCCGTGCCGATCGACTTCTGGCGGGCCATGGCCCTGCGCGGCTTCGAGGGCGTCCTCGCCTCCGCGGGGTACGGACTCGCCGACGCCGTCCTCGTCGACGTACCGGCCGACGGGCACTCCGGGCAGTGGGCCGCCGAGCTGGCCGCACTGCGCCGCGGCGACGTCGACGCCGTCTACGTGAAGGGCGCCCTCGCCGTCGAGGCGGCCCGCCGCGCCGGAGCCGAGGTCGCCGTGGAACTCGACGAGCTCCCCGACCCCGCGCACCGCGTCAACAACGGCACCCCGCGCCCCCTCACCGTGCACCAGGACCTGCTCGACGAGCATCCCGAGCTGGTCGCCCGCTTCCTCGCCGTCCTGCTCCGCGCCGCCGACTGGGCCGCCGACGAGCCCGCCGAGGTCGCCCGCATCCTCGGTGCCGAGACCGGCGCGGGCGCCGAGGGCGTCGCAGGCGCCTACCGGCCCGGCACCCACCGCACCCTCCACCCGGACCTGTCGGCCACCCGGCTCGACCTGCTCGCCCGCCAGGAGGAGGCGCTGCGCGCGCACGGCTTCCTGCCCGAGGCCGTGGACGTACGGGCCTGGGCCGACCCGGAGCCGCTGCGCCGCGCCCGTCTCCTCGCCGCGGCCACCGGGCAGCGGTCCCCGCACCCCGTCCCGTAACACCGAGGCGCCGCCGCCTCGCCCGTACCACCCCCACCCCCGCCCCGACCCGCCTCCGAGAAGGACGACCGCCATGCGCCCACTCACCCCGCTCGCCGCCCTGGCCGCCCTCGCCGCCCTCTCCACGGTCACCGCCTGCGGCGGCACGACAGGAGCGGAGTCGTCGAAGGGAGCGAACGGCACCGTCACCGTCCGCATCCCCGATCCCGGCAACGCCGGCGTCCTCGCCCGCGGCAAGAAGGACGGCACCCTCGACAAGGCGCTCGCCGCCGTCGGCGCCAAGGTGGCCTGGACCGGCAGCGCCGGCCCGTTCGCCCCCGCCGCCCAGGCCATGAACGCCGACCAGCTCGACATCGCGACCGGCTCCATCACCTCCGGCATCACCTCCCTCTCCCAGAGCCCCGGCTTCGCCTTCTTCACGGCCACCGACCCCGACCCCGTCGGCGAGGGCATCCTCGTCCGCGAGGGCTCGGACATCACCTCCGTCAAGGACCTCGTCGGCCGCAAGGTCGCCGTCAACAAGGGCGGCACCGGCGAGTACCTGCTGCTCAAGGCCCTGGCCCGGGCAGGAGTCCCCGCCGACAAGGTCGAGCGGGTGTATCTGCGCCCCGACCAGACCGCCGCCGTCTTCAACGCCGGCCAGGTCGACGCCTGGGCCGTCTGGTCCACCTACGCCGTCGCCGAGATCGGCTCCGGCAAGGCGCACTTCGTCGCCGACGGCACCGCGATCGGCTCCGACAACTACAGCCTCAACGCGGTCCGTTCGGAGTTCGCCACGCAGCACCCCGACGTCGTGAAGGCGCTCTACCGCTACCTCCACGAGAACAGCGCCAAGGAGAAGCAGGACCCGTCCGCCTACCTCAACGTCTTCACCGACGCAGGCCCCACGGCCGTCAACGGCAAGGCGAAGGAGGTCCAGATCGGCTTCACCCGCGAGGGAGGCACCGTCGACCCGATCGGCGCCGAGGACATCAAGCGGTTCGAGACCGTCGCACAGTTCTACGCCGACCAGAAGGTCACTCCGAACAAGGTCGACATCGCCGCCCACCTCCTCGACATCGAGAAGCTGTCATGACGAGCGTGACGACCGCAGAGCCCACGGCGCCCACAGAGCCCACGGCACCCACTGCACCCGCTTCGACCGCCGGACTCGTCCCGCCCCGCCCGCCCGTCCGGCGCCCCCGCTCCCGGGCCCGCTCCGTCACCGTCCGCGCCCTCGGCCCCGTCGCCCTCCTCGCCCTGTGGTGGATCTCCTCCGCCACCGGCCTCCTCACCCCCGACGTCCTCGCGTCACCGCCGCAAGTCCTCGACGCCGTAGGGGAGTTGTGGGGCAACGGTCAGCTCCCGGACGCGCTCGCCACCTCCCTCACCCGCTCCGGCATCGGACTCGTCATCGGCCTCGCCGCCGGGCTCACCCTCGGCATCACCACCGGCTTCACCCGGCTCGGCGACGAACTCCTCGACTCCTCCCTCCAGACCCTGCGGACCATCCCCTTCCTCTCCCTCGTCCCGCTCTTCATGGTGTGGTTCGGCATCAACGAGACCGCGAAGATCCTGCTCATCGCCGTCGCCACCACCTTCCCCATGTACGTCTCCACCTCCGGCGGCGTCCGCAACACCGACCGCAAGCTCGTCGAGGCCATGCGCAGCTTCGGCCTCGGCCGCCTCGCGATCGTCCGCCAGGTCGTGCTGCCCGGCGCGCTGCCCTCGCTCCTCGCCGGACTGCGGCTCTCCATGACGCTGAGCGTGATCGCGCTCATCGCCGCCGAGGAGATCAACGCCACCGAAGGCATCGGCTACCTGATGTCCCAGGCCCAGAGCTACGCCCGCACCGACATCCTCGCCGTCTGCATCCTCGTGTACGGACTCCTCGGCCTCACCGCCGACGTCCTCGTCCGCGGACTGGAGCGGATCCTCATGCCCTGGCGCACGGCGGGCCCCGGGGGAGGAACCCGATGACCACGACCACCACCACCAACACGCCCACGCCCACGCCCACGATCACGGGCACGGCGGTACACGTGACAGGCCTGCGACGGGTCTTCGACACCCGCCCCGTCCTCGACGGCCTCGATCTCACCCTCGCGCGCGGCGAGTTCCTCGCCCTGCTCGGAGCGAGCGGCAGCGGCAAGACGACCCTGCTCCGCATCCTCGGCGGCCTCGACGGCGCAGACGGGGGAGAGGCGCTCGTCCCCGCGGCCCGCACGATCGTCTTCCAGGAGCCCCGGCTCATCCCCTCCAAGAAGGTCCTCGCCAATGTGACCGTCGGCCTGCCGCGCGGCGCGGCGACCCGGGCGACCGGCCTGCGGGCCCTCGCCGAGGTCGGCCTCGACCGTCATGCCGACGCCTGGCCGGCCACCCTGTCCGGTGGCGAGGCCCAACGTGTCGCGCTGGCCAGGGCGTTGGTACGCGAGCCCGAACTCCTCCTCCTCGACGAGCCGTTCGCCGCGCTCGACGCGCTGACCCGGCTCCGCATGCAGGACCTGGTCGGTGAGCTGCGCCGGATCCACCGCCCCGCCGTGCTGCTCGTCACCCACGACGTCGACGAGGCCGTGCGCCTCGCCGACCGGGTCGCCGTCCTGCGCGACGGCAGGCTCGTCACCGACGAGCCCGTGACCGTCGCCCAGCCCCGTGACCCGGGCGACCCGGCCTTCGTCGCCCTGCGTCGCCGCCTCCTCGCGGACCTCGGCGTCCACACCTCCCCGTAGCCCGTAGCCCGTAGCCGAACACCCCCACCCTCCCGTCCGCCCAGTCCGCCCAGTCCGCGAAGAACGCGCAGTCCGCCCAGAAGGAGCCCCCGCATGACCGTCACCATCGGTGTCCACCGCAGCAACCCCTCCCTCTACCACCTCTCCCGCCTCGGCTACGCGGAGGAGGAGCTCGCCGCCCTCGGCGAGACGGTGACCTGGCACCCGTACACCGACGGCGTCCGCACCGGGGCCTTCCTGGCCGACGGCACCATCGACTTCGGCGGCACCGGATCCACCCCGCCCGTCACCGCGCAGGCCGCCGGCCACGACATCGTCTACACCGCCGTCTCCGCCCCCCGGCCCGACCACGGCGCCCTCCTCGTCCCCGAGGACAGCCCGGTCCGTACCGTCGCCGACCTCAAGGGCGGCACCGTCCACCTCGCGGTCGGCTCCTGGCAGACGCACCTCGTCGCCAAGGCCCTGGACGACGCCGGGCTCTCGTACGCCACCGACATCACGCCCGTACGCGGCGACTCCGCCAGCGAGGAGAAGCTCCGCTCCGGGGAGATCACCGCCTGGGTCGCGCAGGGCGCCGAGCTCGCCGCCGCGCGCCGCACCGGAGGGCTGCGCACCCTGGTCCGCACCGGCGAGGTCATCACCGACCGGTCCGTCTTCTTCGCCCGCCGTGACCTGGCCGAGCAGCGGCCCGAGCTCGTCGAGGCGCTCACCCGCGCGCTCCGCAGGGCCGACGACTGGGCCGCCGCGCATCCCCGCGAGGCCGCCGAGATCGCCGCCGCCGACCAGGGCGGCACGGTCGACGACTGGGAGACGGCGCTGCGCGCCCTCCCCTGGACGATCGAGGCGGTCACGGAGGAGTTCGTCGCCGAGCAGCAGCAGGCGGCGGACATCTTCCACCGCACCGGATTCATCGACCGTGCGATCACCGTCGCCGACGCCCTGCCCCGGAAGGCCTGATCGCCGTGACCACCCAGACACCCGACGCGGCACCCGAAGTCCTCTGGTACATCATCCCGCGCGAAGGCGCCTACCCCTGGGAACCGGCCGGCCGCCGCCCCGTCGACCTCGGCTACCTCACGCAGCTCGCCGGGACCGTGGAGCGCCTCGGCTACACCGGGGCGCTGCTCGCCACCGACCTCTACGACGTCTGGCCCCTCGGCTCCGCGCTCGCCGCCTCCACGAGCACCCGCTTCAAGCCGCTGCTGGCCGTCCACCCGGGCCTGATCGCCCCGACCCTGCTCGCCAAGATGGCGCTCAGCTTCGACAACCTCTTCGGCGGCCGGCTCCGCTTCAACGTGGTCAACGGTTCCACCTCGTCGCTGCGCGAGTACGGACTCCACGTCGAGCACGACGAGCGCTACGAACTGAGCGCCGAGTACTGGTCGATCGTCAAGCGGCTCACGGCGGGGGAGGTCTTCGACCACAAGGGCCGCTTCTACGACCTCAAGGACGCGGGCGCCTCCTTCCGGGACCTGCGGCCCGTCCAGGAGCCGCACGTCCCGCTGTGGTTCGGCGGATCCTCGGCGCCCGGCATCGAGATGGCCGCCGAGCACGTCGACGTTTATCTCACCTGGGGCGAGCCCCCGCACCTGCTGAAGGAGAAGCTCGACCACGTACGGGCCCGGGCCGCGGCCCACGGCCGGACCCTCCGGATCGGTCTCCGGCTCCACCTCATCGTCCGTGACACCGAGGACGAGGCCTGGGCGGCGGCCGACCGGCTGCTCGACGTCACCAGCGAGGCGACGTACGCCCGGCAGCTCGGCGAGCGGGCGGGCGAGGACGGCGTCGGCTGGCAGCGTCAGTTCCGGCAGCACGGCGGGCGGGTCCCCGCGCGGGCGCGCGAACTGGAGACGCACCCGAACCTCTGGCCGGGCATGGGACTCTTCCGGCCCGGCCCGGGAACGGCGGTCGTCGGCTCCACGGCCCAGGTCGTGGAGCGCCTCCAGGAGTACCGTGAGCTGGGCGTCGACACGTTCATCCTGTCCGGGAACCCGCTCCTGGAGGAGGCGTACCGGGTGGCCGAGACGGTCCTCCCGGCGCTGGGTATCCGCCATTGATCGAACGTTGATGGCCTGTTTACGGCAGGCAGGCAACGTGTAGGTCATGCAGACGATGACCGACGCGCTGACCGACGCGCTGACCGCTCCCGACTTCTCCTGGCGTGAGAACGCCCTGTGCGCCCAGGCGGGCCCGGAGTTCTTCTTCCCGGCCCCCGGCTCGTCGACGCGCGAGGCCAAGCAGCTGTGCGGGGCGTGCGAGGGGCGCGTGGCGTGCCTGGAGTACGCACTGGCCCACGACGAGCGGTTCGGGGTGTGGGGCGGGCTCTCGGAGAAGGAGCGCGTGCGGCTCAAGCGGCAGCAGGGCAGCCGCTGAACCGCACGCGCTTCTCTCCGGGGTGCGAGGGGTGACTCAGCCAGGGGTGACTCAGCCAGGAGTGGCCTGGCCGGGGCTGCCTCAGCCGGCCGCTCGGGCCGCCATGCGGGCCTTGCGGGCCGCGAGCTTCGCGTCGAACTTGGAGGCCTCGCTGTCCAGGCCGTTCATGTACAGACCCAGCTCGTCCTGGGCCTGAAGGCCCTCCGGCCCGAGTCCCTCGATCTCGAGGACCTTGAGGAAGCGCAGGACCGGCTGGAGGACGTCGTCGTGGTGGATGCGCATGTTGTAGATCTCGCCGATCGCCATCTGCGCCGCCGCCCGCTCGAAGCCCGGCATGCCGTGTCCGGGCATCCGGAAGTTCACGACCACGTCCCGCACGGCCATCATGGTCAGGTCGGGGGCGAGCTCGAAGGCCGCGCCCAGCAGGTTCCGGTAGAACACCATGTGCAGGTTCTCGTCGGTGGCGATGCGGGCCAGCATCCGGTCGCAGACCGGGTCGCCGGACTGGTGGCCGGTGTTCCGGTGCGAGATGCGGGTCGCGAGCTCCTGGAAGGCGACGTACGCCACGGAGTGCAGCATCGAGTGCCGGTTGTCGGACTCGAAGCCCTCGCTCATGTGCGACATCCGGAACTGCTCCAGCTTGTCCGGGTCGACCGCGCGCGAGGCGAGGAGGTAGTCGCGCATCACGATGCCGTGGCGGCCCTCCTCGGCGGTCCAGCGGTGCACCCACGTGCCCCAGGCGCCGTCGCGGCCGAAGAGGCTGGCGATCTCGTGGTGGTAGCTCGGGAGGTTGTCCTCGGTGAGCAGGTTGACGACGAGGGCGATCTTGCCGATGTCGGTGACCTTGGACTGCTCGGGGTCCCAGGCCTCGCCGTCCTCGAAGAAGCCGGGGAAGTTCCGGCCGTCGGACCACGGCACGTACTCGTGCGGCATCCAGTCCTTGGTGACCTTCAGGTGCCGGTTGAGCTCCTTCTCCACGACCTCTTCCAGCGCGTAGAGCAGGCGCGCGTCGGTCCACTCCGCCGAGCTGCCGAGGTGGGGAGAGGTGAGCGTCACGGGGACTCCTGGGGACGGAGAGAAAGGACATACGGGATTACCTACGGATTCGTAGGTTACGAGACCGTAGGTTAAGGCTCCGTAAGGCGTCGGCCAAGCCCGTCTGGACGATGTCCGGTTACGTTCCGTTATGTGCGCTGCTCCGGCGGGGTGCTGGAGATGCAGGTCACGTCCCTCTCGCGCGCCGCCGGTCGACCGGTCGGCTACGCAGAGCAGACGGTTCGGCGCAGACGGTTCGGCGCACACGGTTCAGCGCGTTTCGGTTCACCGCGGACGGTTCAGAGCAGGTGGTCCGCCGCGCCGGCCTTCACCGCGGAGATCAGGGCGCGGAGCGCCTCCACCGAGTCGCTGACGTACTCGCCGGGGGTGAGGGTCGAGCCGATGTAGGCCCGGCCGGCGTCGTCGAGGCCGAACCGGAAGCAGTTCGCGCCCTCGCTGCAGAAGGCCTCGTTCCAGTCGATCGCGATGTCGATGTCGGCGGCGACGGCGGTGGCGGCGGCGAGGGGGGTGTCGGTCGTGACGTTCATGGTGGGGCGGTCCTTCACAGATCCTGGGCGATGGTGCGTATGAACGCGCGTGATTCGGTCGTGGAGAGGGTGAGCCCGCGCAGCCGCTCCAGGAGCCCCCGGTAGCGGCGGAGCTTCATGTCGGCGTCGAGGAGGATCGATCCGTGCGAGGAGTCGAGCTGCACGGTGTCGAGCTGCGGCACGGGCGCGGACACATAGGTGAACGACTGGCCCGCCCCGGGGAAACCCCCCGCGGCGAAGGGGATGACGCGGACGGTCACGGTGTCCCGCTCGGAGTACTCCAGGATGTGCTCCAGCTGGTCCCGCGCGACCTTCGGTCCGCCGAACTGCATGCGCAGCGCCGCCTCGTGGATCACGGCTTCGTAGAGCGCCGGCCGGTCCCGGTCCAGGACCTCCTGGCGGCGCAGCCGCAGGGCGAGTCGGGCCTCCAGGTCGGGTCCCGGCAGGAGCGGGACGGCGGTGTCGAAGACGGCCCGCGCGTGCTCCTCGGTCTGTAGGAGGCCGGGGATGTGGGTGGTGACCGCGCTCTGCAACTCCGAGGCGTGGAACTCCAGTTCGGCGATGTCGATGAGCGCGGGCGGCAGCAGTCCGCGGTGCTCCTCCCACCAGCCGCGGTCCCGCTCCTGTGCGATGTCCGCGAGCAGGTCCACGAGCGCCGTGTCGGGGCAGCCGTAGTTGAAGGCGAGGGTGCGGACGCGCTCGGCGCTGATGCCGAAGCGGCCCGACTCGATGTTGGGGATACGGGTGCGGTCGACGCCCAGGAGGGCGGCGGCCTGCTGGGCCGACATGCCCGACTGTTCGCGCAGTTTGCGCAGTTCGCTCCCGAGGCGCTGCTGGCGTGCGGTCGGGCTGCTCCTGGGTGGCACGCTCGATCTCCCCTTTCGTTGCGTGACGGCGGCGACCCTCGCGGATCGCCTTTTCGGCCGGAATGGCACGACTACCCGCAAGTAGTAGCACTGTGCTCCGCTCGTGCGCTACGGTCGGTAGCGCAAGTCTCACACGGGGCGACTGTGACCGTGTGTGCGTACACCCCCAATGCGCAAGAAATGTGAGCAACCCGATGAAGGGCGCACTGCGTTGCCTCCCGTCCGCCGTCGCGGCCGGGCCCATACCCCCCGCCACGGAGAACCTCAGCTACTCGATGCTCCTCCCCGGAGGTGCCTACTGCGCCGGACTCGCCCGCGATTCGGTCCGCACGCTCCTCACCCGGCACGGGCTCTCCGACCTCTGTGAGACCGCCGCACTCGCCACCTCCGAACTCGTGGCCGCGGCCTACCGCTTCACTCCAGACCGCGAGATGATCCTGCGCGTCCGCTGGCAGTACGAGGCGCTGCGGATCGTGCTCTACGACCAGCATCCGGCCCACGCCTCGCCCACCGCGGCCGAGGAATGCCGCGACCGCCGAAGCCGCAGCATGTGGCTGCTGGCCGCGGCGGTCGACGCGCACGGAGGCGATTGGGGCCTCGCCCCCGTACTGACACCGGGCGGCGGCACCAAGTCCTGGGCCTTACTCCACCGTTAGCGCCCTGTAACAGGTCTTCGCCCGACTCGACCTGACCTGACCTGACCCGACTCGATCCGACCCGATCCCATCCGCCCCGGCTCGACCGGATCGGACGTGGCCCGTTCCGTCCCGTCCTAGCGCGTCGAGGCCACCTCCCTGACCTCTTCCGCCGTCGTCGGCCGCAGCTCACCGTCGAGCAGCAGCCAGCGCGTGATGCCGAGCGACTCCAGGAACGTCACGTCGTGGCTCGCCACGATCAGAGCCCCTTCGTAGGCGTCGAGGGCCGCCGTCAGCTTCCGGACCGACCCCATGTCCAGGTTGTTCGTCGGCTCGTCCAGCATCAGCAGCTGCGGAGCCGGCTCCGCCAGGAGCAGCGCCGCGAGCGTCGCCCGGAACCGTTCCCCGCCCGAGAGGGTGCCCACGGGCTGATCCGCCCGCGCCCCCCGGAACAGAAACCTCGCCAGCCGCGCCCTGATCGTGTTCCCCGTCGCCGTGGGCGCGAAGCGGGCCACGTTCTCCACCACGCTCAGCCCGTCGTCGAGGACGTCGAGCCGCTGCGGCAGGAAGCGGAGCGGAACCCGCGTGTCCGCCTCGCCCGACAGCGGCTCCACCTCACCGGCGATCGTCCGGAGCAGCGTCGTCTTGCCGGCGCCGTTGCGGCCGACGAGCGCGATCCGCTCCGGTCCGCGCAGATCGAACTCGCCGCCGACCCTGGCCCCGTACCGCAGCTCCAGATCGCGCAGGAACAACACCTCGCGGCCCGGTGGAACCGAGGTGCGGGGCAGTTCGACGCGGATCTCGTCGTCGTCCCGTACCGCCTCCACCGCCGCGTCGAGCCGCTCCCTGGCCTCGGAGAGCCGCTCCGTGTGCAGGGCGCGGTGCTTCCCGGCCGCGACCTGGGCGTCGCTCCTGCGGCCGTTCGCCACGATCTTCGGGACGACCTTGTTCTCGTAACTCTTCTGCGCGAACCGTTTCCGCCGCGCCAACTTGACCTGTGCGTCGCTGAGTTCGCGTTTCTGGCGCTGTACGTCGGCCTCGGCGACCCGCACCATCCGCTCCGCGGCCTCCTGTTCCGCGGCGAGTGCCGTCTCGTACGCGGACCACGGGCCGCCGTACCAGGTGACCTCGCCGTCCCGCAGATCGGCGATCTGGTCGACGCGCTCCAGGAGTTCACGGTCGTGGCTGACCACGACCAGGACCCCGGACCAGCTCTCCACCGCCTCGTACAGCCGGGCACGGGCGTGCCGGTCCAGATTGTTCGTCGGCTCGTCGAGCAGCAGGACGTCCGGCTTGGCGAGCAGCAGCGCCGCGAGGCGCAGCAGCACGGACTCGCCGCCCGAGACCTCGCCGAGGGTCCGGTCGAGGCCGACGGCGGGGAGCCCCAGCTGATCGAGGGTGGCCCGGGCCCGCTCCTCGACGTCCCAGTCGTCGGCGAGGGCGGTGAAGTGTTCCTCGGCGGGGTCACCCGCCTCGATGGCGTGCAGCGCGGCACGCTTCTCCGCGATGCCGAGGATCTCGTCGACCCGCCGCGAGGTGTCCAGGACGACGTTCTGCGGAAGATAGCCGAGCTCACCGGTGACCCGGATCGTGCCGGAGACCGGGGTCAGCTCGCCCGCGACGAGTTTCAGGAGGGTCGACTTGCCGGAGCCGTTGAGCCCGACGAGCCCGGTGCGGCCGGGGCCGACCGCGAGGCGGAAGTCGTCGAGGACCTCGGTGCCGTCGGGCCAGGAGAAGGAGAGCGAGGAACAGGTGATGAACGTGGGGTGATGCGCCATGGAGGCCTCCCGGATGCGTGAACGCGAGCATGAAGGGGCGACGCGAGAACACCGGGGCGCGGGCTGGAAAGAACGGCTCGTACACCGAGGTCGAGAACGGCACGCACGGCACAGGGGCACGCGCGGCACGGTGTCTCGCAACCTCAGAAGAGCAACGTCCTTCTCCGATCAAGTGACGACTAGGTCAGATACGACCGTACGACCTGGATGGGGGAGGGGCAAATGATTTACGGGCGCTCGTTCTCCGGGCGCTCCGTCTGTGGCTGCTCGTTCTCCTGCCGCTCCGACTACGGCCGCTCGCGCAGCAGCTCCGCCAGGTCCTGGTCCCAGTTCAGGTACTGGTGCTCACGGCCGGCCGGCACCAGGTGCTCCGAGCGCTCCAGGAAACGGCGCAGCTCCGAGGTCCGTACATGGACCATCGCGACCCCCTCCGGGGCGTGGAACTCCACCACCGTGCGGTCGTACCCGTACGGGCGCAGACGGACGTCGCCGACGCCCGCCGGGCGCTCGACGCCCTGCACGAGCAGGTCGCGGGCGAAGGCCCAGGAGACCTCGATGCCCTCCAGGGTCGCCGGGGGCGGGAAGGCCATGCTCACGGCGTACGGGTCCTCGCGGTCGTACCGCAGGGTGGCGGGGACCGTCTCCATCCGGGGCGCGGATGCGACCAGGCGGGCCTGGACGGACTGCTCGATGACGGCGGACAAGACCGGCTCCTCTCGCGCGGTTTCGGATCCTGTGCGTCTCCCCGACACCAGGGCACCTCACACCAGGGAAGACGAGCGGCGCGGCCGGAACGTGCACTCGGGGACCACGTGACCTGCGTCACCGAGGGGCGATCCGCGACGTCAGCGCTGCTCGGCGACGTCGTCGTCCGGCTCCGCGCAGGGGCCCGAGTGGTCGCAGTACGGCTGGTTCGCGGAGGCCCCGCAGCCGCAGAGCATCACCCGGGTCTCGTGCCGGTCCCCGTGCGGGCCGGTCACGAGCAGGTCCCCGCGCAGGACGAGCTGGCCGGAGGGGGTGCGGCGCACGGTGGTGGGGGAGTCCGGGGGCTCGGGCGCGGCGGCCTCCGCCGGGTGGTGGTGGTACTGGAGCGCCCCCGAGGGGCAGCGGCGGATCACCTCGGCGACCAGGCCGGGCTCGGCGGCGTCGGGCAGCACCCACGGGCGCCGGGACAGGTCGAAGACCTCGGGCAGACCGTGGACGCACTCGGCCGCGTGCAGACAGCGCCGTGGCTCGAAAGTGACGGTGATGCCCTCACCCTCGTACTCCTTGAGCTTCGGCACCTCGTCGACCTTCGGCTTCTCGTCGGTCGGCGCACGCTCGCCCGTACGGTCGGTCATGGGACCCAGCCTAGGAACGACCGGCGCGGGGCGCACCCGGGGCGCTCCCGGGATGCACCGGGGACGCACCCTGGACGGGGACCGCCCCGGGGTACTAGCTTCCGGCGCCATGACGTCCATGGGGAAGACGAGACGAATGATGTCGGTGGGGCTGATCGGGGCGGCGCTCGCGCTGAGCCTGGCGGCCCCGGCGCGCGCCGGGGAGGCGCGTGAGACCGGTCGGGCCGGGGAGGCCGGGGAGACCCCCACGGCCGCGGCCGGCTGGGAGCTGACGCAGACCGGCACCGACGCCCGCTTCCGCGGGCTCGCGGCGGTCGACCGGAGGACCGCCTGGGCCGCGGGCTCCCAGGGCACGGTGCTGCGCACGACCGACGGCGGCCGGAGCTGGCGAAACGTCTCGCCGCCCGGAGCGGGGGAGCTCGAGTTCCGTGACGTCGAGGCCTTCGACGCCCGCCGGGCCGTCGTCCTCGCCATCGGGGAGGGCGAGGCCTCACGCCTGCTGCGCACCGAGGACGGCGGCGCCACTTGGACCGAGTCCTTCCGGAACACCGACCCGCGCGCCTTCTACGACTGCGTCACCTTCTTCGACCGGCGGCACGGACTCGCCATGAGCGACCCCGTCGACGGCAAGTACCGCATCCTCTCCACCGCCGACGGCGGCCGGTCCTGGCGGGTACTGCCGAGCGCCGGGATGCCGGACGCGCTCCCCGGCGAGGCGGGCTTCGCGGCGAGCGGCCAGTGCCTGGTGTCGTCCGGACCCCGGGACGTCTGGCTCGCGACCGGTGGCGGCGCCACGGCCCGCGTGCTCCACTCCGCCGACCGGGGGCTGACCTGGACCGCCACCGCCACGCCGATCCCCGCCGGGGACCCGGCCCGGGGCGTCTTCGGCCTCGCCTTCCGCGACCGTACGCACGGCATCGCCGTCGGCGGCGACTACCGCAAGGACCAGCCGTCCCCGCAGGCCGGCGCGGTCACCGCGGACGGGGGCCGCACCTGGCAGGCCTCGGACACGCCCCCGCCGGCCTACCGCTCCGGCGTCGCCTGGCTCCCGCACAGCAGGACGGCCGCGCTCGCCGTCGGCCCGACGGGCACGGACCTGACGACCGACGCGGGCCGCACCTGGCGCACGATCGACACCGGTTCGTACGACACGGTGGACTGCACGGACGACGGATCGTGCTGGGCCTCCGGCGAGAAGGGCCGGATCGCCCGCGCCGGACGCCGCTGAGCCAGGCCAGGGGCGAGGTCCGGAGCGACGTCCGTAGCGAGGTCCGGAGCGACGCCCATAGCGAGGTTCAGGAGGGCAGCTGCTCCCGGTACGCGGCGAGTCCCTCGGCCGTCTTGGTCGCGTAGAACTCCGTGATCCGGTACGCGCACACGCCCTCGACGGTGAACGGGTCGGCCGCCGCGATCGCCTCGATCTCCGCGCGGCCGACCCCGGCGGCCAGGATCACCCCGCCGTCGCGCGGGTTCTTCCGCCCCGAGGCGATGAACACCCCGGCGGCGTACTGCGCGTCCAGCCACGCGATGTGCGCGTCGAGGAGGGCGTCCACCCGCTCGACGGGCGCGGTGTAGGTCAATTCCAATACGAACATGATCGCCAGGCTACCGGGCGCCCCACGGACCCCGGCGAGGCGTTCCAGCCCTCGGAACCGGGGTCGTAGGGTGGCCCGCACTATGACGATCATCGGTATTCCGGCGGGCTGGCCCGCCGACGAGGACGCCGCACGGGACGTCCAGCGGGAGCTGCGCGGGCGGATCGTGCGCGACGAGCCGGGGCCGGCCGTCGGCGAAGGCCACGTCACGGGGCTCGACGTGGCCTACGACGACGAGCGCGATCTCGTCGCCGCCGCGGCCGTCGTGCTCGACGCCCGGACCCTCGACGTGGTCGAGGAGGCCACGGCGGTCGGCCGCGTCTCCTTCCCCTACGTCCCCGGGCTCCTCGCCTTCCGCGAGATCCCGACCGTGCTCGCCGCGCTCGGCTCCCTGACCGCCGACCCCGGCCTGCTCGTCTGCGACGGCTACGGTCTCGCCCACCCCCGCCGCTTCGGCCTCGCGAGCCATCTCGGGGTGCTGACCGGCCGGCCGTCCATCGGCGTCGCCAAGAACCCCTTCACCTTCACCTACGAACAACCGGGCCCGGAACGCGGCGAGTTCAGCGCGCTGCTCGCCGCCGACGGCGCCGACGAGGAGGACGAGGAGGTGGGCAGGGCCCTGCGGACCCAGGCCGGGGTGAAGCCCGTCTTCGTCTCCGTCGGCCACCGGGTCTCCCTCGACCGCGCCTGCGCCCACACGCTCCACCTCTCCCCCCGCTACCGCATCCCCGAGACCACCCGCCACGCCGACTCCCTCTGCCGCACGGCACTCAAGGAGGCACTGGCACGTACCTGAGTACGTGTACGGATGCCGCGCCGCGCCGCCGCCCGGCAGAGTGGGGTTCATGACAACTCCCCTTTCCGCTCCGTCGCGTTCCGCGGGGCGCGGCCTGACCCTGACCCTCGCCGCCGCCGGGCTCGTCGCCCTCGCCTGGGTCTGCGCCATGCTCTACGTCGTCGCCGCCTGGGTGCTCGCATGATCGGGCGGCTGCGGTGCGTCGTGCTCGACTGCCCCGACGCGCGGGAACTGGCCCTGTTCTACCAGCGGTTGATCGGCGGCGAGGTCGAGAGCCCCGACCCCCGGTGGGCGGTCGGCGAGGGATCCGCCGTCCTGCGCGGAGTCGGTGGCCCGCTCCTCGCCTTCCAGGACGTGGCCGACCACCGGCCGCCCGTCTGGGGAGCGCCCGAGCAGCAGTTCCACCTCGACGTACGGGTCGAGGACCTGGCCGCCGCGGACGAGGCCGTCCTCGCACTCGGGGCCACCCCGCTCGACGGCGGGGGCGGCGACCCGGCCTGGCGCGTCTACGCCGACCCGGCCGGCCACCCCTTCCGCCTCGTACGCTTCTGAGTCACGTCCGGCCTGACGAACTCGCTTCCGACCCGCTCCCCCTCCCGGCGGATCAGCCCCGGTGCGCCACCCGGAAGCGGATGCCCGCCGCGCGGAGCCGGTCGATCAGCGCGTCGCCCATCGCGACCGCCGTCGTCACCTGGCCCGCCGTCTTCGGCAACGGGTCGAAGGCCAGGCAGAGCGCCGACTCGGCGAGCATCCTGGCCGTCTCGTCGTACCCCGGGTCGCCGCCCGACACCTCGGTGAACACCCGCCGTCCGCCGCCCTCGCCGACGAACCGCACCGAGAACCAACTGCGGGCGCGCCGCTCGGCGGACGGCCCCTGTCCCGGCCGGTAACGCTCCATCAGCCAGCGGCGCACCGGCGGGAGTTGGGCCGCCATCACGCCCGCGCCGACGGCCGCCGTGCCGCCCAGAGCCATCGGGAGCGTCTTCACGGAGGCGTAGTGGCGGTAGCGGAAGTCCGGGCCGTACCGGTCGAGGGCGGCGGCCGAGCGGGCCACGACCTGCGGGTCGAGCGTCGGCAGCGGCAGGGCCCAGGTGCCCGTCTCCCGGCTGAACCGGGGGCCGCCCAGCGGCGCGCGGGCCCGGCGCCCCACCAGCCTCGGCGCGTACAGGCGCCGTTCGCGGGCCGCTTCCAGGACCTGCCGGCCCCGGCCGAGCGCGGTCAGTGCCGAGGCGAAGGTACCGCCGGAGAAGGTGGCCCCGACCCGGACGAAGCCGTCGACGCGGAGCGGTACGCCCTCCGGGAGCTGCCGGACGGTGAAGTACGCGCCCAGGTCGTGCGGGACGGAGTCGAAGCCGCACGCGTGCACGATCCGGGCCCCGGTCTCCCGGGCGCGCGCGTCGTGGCGTACGTACATCAGGTCCACGAACTCGGCCTCGCCGGTGAGGTCGACGTAGTCCGTACCGGCCTCGGCGCAGGCGGCGACCAGGCCCTCCCCGTACCAGACGTAGGGGCCGACGGTCGTCGCCACCACCCGCGCGGACTCGGCGAGCGCGCGCAGCGAGCCCTGGTCGTCGGCGTCCGCGACGATCAGGGGCAGCTCCGCGCAGTGCGGCCACCGGGCGGCGAGCCGCTCGCGCAGGGCCGCAAGCCCGGCGCGGTTGCGCCCCGCGAGCGCCCAGCGGCACTCCGCCGGGGCGTGCTCGGCCAGGTACTCGGCGGTGAGTCCGCCCACGAAGCCGGTCGCCCCGAAGAGCACGACGTCGTACGGCCGCGCACCGCCGTCCGAGCGCGCACTGTCCTCAGACCGCGCACCGCCGTCCGAGCGGGCGCTGTCCTCCGAGCTGGCACCGTCCTCCGAGCGCGCACCGCCGTCCGAGCCGGCACCGTCCTCCGAGCGCGCGCCGTCTCCCGGCCGTGTCCCGTCCCGCGCGTCCCCGCGCCCCGAGCCCGCCCCTGTCTCCATCCAGCCCCTCATTTCGGCCGTACCGCGCCGCCGCGCGCGGTTGTCGTCGGCGGAGAATAGCGGAACTCCGCGCCGTGGCGATTTCCAAGCGCTTGCTCGGCCGGGGGGCTTGTGCCGAGTGGAACACGTTCCTAGCATCTCCGGTGTTACATCATTGGTGTCACACACTCCTGGGGGCTCGATGAGCACGACGCACACCGCCCGGAACGGTCCCCTCTCCGGGGTGCGCGTGGTCGAACTGGCCGGCATCGGCCCCGGCCCCTTCGCCGCCATGCTCCTGGCCGACCTCGGCGCCGACGTCGTCCGCGTCGACCGCCCCGGCGGCGCCGGCCTCGGCATCGACCCGGCCCGGGACCTCACCAACCGCAACAAGCGCTCCGTCCTCGTCGACCTCAAGGCCGAGGACGGCCCCGCCACCGTGCTCGACCTCGTCGCACGCGCCGACATCCTGATCGAGGGCTACCGCCCCGGTGTCGCCGAACGCCTCGGCGTCGGCCCCGGGCCCTGCCTCGCCCGCAACCCCCGGCTCGTCTACGGCCGGATGACCGGCTGGGGCCAGGACGGACCGCTCGCCACGACCGCCGGGCACGACATCGGGTACATCGCGATCACCGGCGCCCTCGGCATGATCGGCCCCGACCCGGACGGCCCGCCCACCGTCCCCGCCAACCTCGTCGGCGACTACGCGGGCGGCTCCCTCTACCTCGTCATCGGCGTCCTCGCCGCCCTCCAGCACGCGCGGGCGCACGGCGAGGGCCAGGTCGTCGACGCCGCCATCGTCGACGGCACCGCGCACCTCACCACCATGATCCACGGCATGCTCGCGGCCGGCGGCTGGCAGGACCGCAGGGGAGTCAACCTCCTCGACGGCGGCTGCCCCTTCTACGGCGTGTACGAGACCTCCGACGGCGGACACATGGCGGTCGGGGCCCTGGAAGGACGGTTCTACGCGGAGTTCGCCCGACTCCTCGGCATCGAGGAGGCCGCCGCCCTGCGCGGCGACCTCGCCCGCTGGCCCGAACTGCGCGCGGCCGTCGCCGACCGCTTCCGGAGCCGTACCCGCGAGGAGTGGACCAGCGTCTTCGACGGCACCGACGCCTGCGTCGCTCCCGTCCTCTCCCTGCGCGAGGCCCCGAGCCATCCCCACCTGGCCGCCCGGGGCACCTTCACCGAACACGCCGGCCTCACCCAGCCCGCCCCCGCACCCCGCTTCTCCGTCACCCCCGGCACCCTCCGCTCGGGCCCCGCCCTGCCCGGTGCCGACACCGCCGCCGTCGCCCGCGACTGGGCCGTCCCCGCCTTGCACCCCGAGGAGACCGAAGCATGAAGCGCCAGCTCTACACCGCCGACCACGAGGCCTTCCGCGCGACCGTCCGCACCTTCCTGGCCAAGGAGGTGCTGCCCCACTACGAGCAGTGGGAGCTGGACGGCATCGTCGCCCGCGAGGCCTGGCGGGCCGCCGGACGGCAGGGGCTGCTCGGGATCGCGGTCGACGAGGAGTACGGCGGCGGGGGCAACCCCGACTTCCGCTACGGAGCCGTCCTCGCCGAGGAGTTCACCCGGGCCGGCGCCCCCGGGCTCGCCATCGGTCTGCACAACGACATCATCGGCCCGTACCTCACCTCGCTCGCCACCGAGGAGCAGAAGCGGCGCTGGCTGCCCGGCTTCTGCTCCGGCGAGATCGTCACCGCCATCGCCATGACCGAGCCGGGCGCGGGCTCCGACCTCCAGGGCATCCGCACGACCGCCGAGGACCACGGCGACCACTGGATCCTCAACGGCTCCAAGACGTTCATCTCCAACGGCATCCTCGCCGACCTCGTGATCGTCGTCGCCCGGACCACCCCGGAGGGCGGCGCGCACGGCCTCTCCCTCCTCGTCGTCGAGCGCGGAGCGGACGGCTTCGAACGCGGCCGGAACCTCGACAAGATCGGCCAGAAGTCCCAGGACACCGCCGAGCTCTTCTTCCACGACGTCCGCGTCCCCAAGGAGAACCTGCTCGGCGAGCTCGACGGCGCCTTCCTGCACCTGATGACCAACCTCGCCCAGGAGCGCCTGGCCATCGCCGTCGCCGGCATCGCCGGGGCCGAACACCTCCTGGAGATCACCACCCGGTACGTCAAGGAGCGCGAGGCCTTCGGCCGCCCGCTCGCCAAGCTCCAGCACATCCGCTTCGAGATCGCCGAGATGGCCACCGAGTGCGCCGTCACCCGGACCTTCGTCGACCGCTGCATCGAGGAGCACGCGAGCGGCGCACTGGACGCCGTCCACGCCTCCATGGCCAAGTGGTGGGCGACCGAACTCCAGAAGCGGGTCGCCGACCGCTGCCTGCAACTCCACGGCGGATACGGCTACATGAGCGAATTCCCGGTCGCCCGCGCCTACACCGACGGGCGGATCCAGACCATCTACGGCGGCACCACCGAGATCATGAAGGAGATCATCGGCCGCTCCATCCTCGGCTGACCTCCCGCCGCCGTCTTCTCCCACCCTCATCGCGAAAGGCTTTACGTGAGCACCGAAGCGTACGTGTACGACGCGATCCGCACCCCGCGCGGACGCGGCAAGGCCAACGGCTCCCTGCACGGCACCAAGCCGATCGACCTGGTCGTCGGCCTCATCCGGGAGATCCAGGCCCGGCACCCCGGACTCGACCCGGCCGCCATCGACGACATCGTCCTCGGCGTCGTCGGCCCGGTCGGCGACCAGGGCTCCGACATCGCCCGGATCGCCGCCATCGCCGCCGGACTCCCCGACACCGTCGCCGGCGTCCAGGAGAACCGCTTCTGTGCCTCCGGCCTCGAAGCGGTCAACATGGCCGCGATGAAGGTCCGCTCCGGCTGGGAGGACCTCGTCCTCGCCGGCGGCGTCGAGTCCATGTCGCGGGTGCCGATGGCCTCCGACGGCGGCGCCTGGTTCGCCGACCCGATGACCAACCTGGAGACCAACTTCGTCCCGCAGGGCATCGGCGCCGACCTCATCGCCACCCTTGAGGGCTTCACCCGCCGCGACGTCGACGAGTACGCCGAGCTGTCCCAGGAGCGGGCCGCCGAGGCGTGGAAGGCCGGCCGCTTCGCCCGCTCCGTCGTGCCCGTCCTGGACCGCGCGGGACTCGTCGTCCTCGACCACGACGAGCACATGCGCCCCGGCACCACCGCCGATTCGCTGGCCCGCCTCAAGCCCTCCTTCGCCGACATCGGCGAGCTCGGCGGCTTCGACGCCGTGGCCCTGCAGAAGTACCACTGGGTCGAGGAGATCGACCACGTCCACCACGCGGGCAACTCCTCCGGCATCGTCGACGGCGCCTCCCTCGTCGCCATCGGCTCGAAGGAGGTCGGCGAGCGGTACGGACTGACCCCGCGCGCCCGGATCGTCGCGGCCGCCGTCTCCGGCTCCGAGCCGACCATCATGCTCACCGGCCCCGCCCCGGCCACCCGCAAGGCTCTCGCCAAGGCCGGCCTCACCATCGACGACATCGACCTCATCGAGATCAACGAGGCCTTCGCGGCCGTCGTCCTCCGCTTCGTCAAGGACATGGGCATCTCCCTGGACAAGGTCAACGTCAACGGCGGCGCCATCGCGCTCGGCCACCCGCTCGGCGCCACCGGCGCGATGATCCTCGGCACCCTCGTCGACGAGCTGGAGCGCCAGGACAAGCGCTACGGCCTGGCCACCCTCTGCGTGGGCGGCGGCATGGGCATCGCCACCATCGTCGAGCGCGTCTGACCGTCCCGTCCGCACCCCTCTTACGGAGAAGCAGAGACATGAGCGAGAGCACCACCATCCGCTGGGAGCAGGACGCGACCGGGATCGTCACCCTCGTCCTCGACGACCCGAACCAGTCCGCCAACACCATGAACCAGGCCTTCCGGGCCTCGATCATCGCGATCGCCGACCGCGTGGAGGCCGAGAAGGACTCCATCCGGGGCATCATCTACACCTCCGCGAAGAAGACCTTCTTCGCCGGCGGCGACCTCAAGGACATGGTCAAGGCGGGCCCCGAGCACGCCCGGGACATCTTCGACTCCGCCATCGGGATCAAGAACGCGCTGCGCCGCATCGAGACCCTCGGCAAGCCCGTCGTCGCCGCGATCAACGGCGCGGCCCTCGGCGGCGGCTACGAGATCGCGCTCGCCTCCCACCACCGCGTCGCCCTCGACGCCCCCGGCTCCAAGATCGGCCTGCCCGAGGTCACCCTCGGCCTGCTGCCGGGCGGCGGCGGCGTCGCCCGCACCGTACGCCTCATGGGCATCACCGACGCCCTGCTCAAGGTGCTGCTCCAGGGCACCCAGTACGCCCCGAAGCGCGCCCTCGACAACGGCCTCGTCCACGAGGTGGCCGCCACCCCCGAGGAGATGATGGCCAAGGCCATCGCCTTCATCGACGCGCACCCCGAGTCCCACCAGCCCTGGGACGTCCCCGGCCACCGGATCCCCGGCGGCACCCCGTCGAACCCGAAGTTCGCCGCCAACCTCCCGGCCTTCCCGGCCAACCTGCGCAAGCAGCTGAACGGCGCGCCCTACCCGGCGCCCCGCGCCATCATGGCCGCCGCCGTCGAGGGCTCCCAGGTCGACTTCGAGACCGCGCTCACCATCGAGAGCCGGTACTTCACCGAGCTGGTCGTCGGGCAGACCGCGAAGAACATGATCCAGGCGTTCTTCTTCGACCTCCAGGCCGTCAACTCCGGCGCCAGCCGCCCCAAGGGCATCGCGCCCCGCCCGGTCCGCAAGGTCGCCGTCCTCGGCGCGGGCATGATGGGCGCCGGCATCGCCTACTCCTGCGCCCGCGCCGGCATCGAGGTCGTCCTCAAGGACGTCTCCGCCGAGTCCGCGGCCAAGGGCAAGGCCTACAGCGAGAAGCTCTGCGCCAAGGCCGTGTCCCGGGGCCGTACGACGCAGGAGAAGGCCGACGCGCTGCTCGCCCGCATCACCGCGACCTCCGACGTCCAGGCCCTGGCCGGCTGCGACGCGGTCATCGAGGCGGTCTTCGAGGACACGTCCCTCAAGCACAAGGTCTTCCAGGAGATCCAGGGCGTCGTCGCGCCCGACGCGCTGCTCTGCTCCAACACCTCGACGCTGCCGATCTCCGTCCTCGCCGAGGGCGTCGAGCGGCAGGCCGACTTCATCGGCCTGCACTTCTTCTCGCCCGTCGACAAGATGCCGCTCGTCGAGATCATCAAGGGGGAGCGGACCGGCGACGAGGCCCTCGCCCGCGCCTTCGACCTCGTCCGGCAGATCAACAAGACGCCGATCGTCGTCAACGACTCCCGCGGCTTCTTCACCTCCCGGGTCATCGGCCACTTCATCAACGAAGGCGTCGCGATGGTCGGCGAGGGCATCGAGCCCGCCTCGATCGAGCAGGCCGCGGCGCAGGCCGGCTACCCCGCGAAGGTCCTCTCCCTCATGGACGAGCTGACCCTGACCCTGCCCCGCAAGATCCGCAACGAGACCCGGCGGGCGATCGAGGAGGCCGGCGGCGTCTGGGCCACCCACCCGGGCGAGGCCGTGATCGACCGCATGGTCGACGAGTTCGGCCGCCCCGGACGCAGCGGCGGCGCGGGCTTCTACACGTACGCGGAGGACGGCAAGCGCGGCCCGCTCTGGCCCGGCCTGCGCGAGCACTTCACGAAGCCCGGATACGAGATCCCCTTCCGCGACATGCAGGAGCGGATGCTGTTCTCCGAGGCGCTGGACACCGTCCGGCTCCTGGAGGAGGGCGTCCTGACCTCGGTCGCCGACGCCAACATCGGCTCCATCATGGGCATCGGCTTCCCGGCCTGGACCGGCGGCGTGCTCCAGTACGTCAACGGCTACGAGGGTGGTGTCGCCGGCTTCGCGGCCCGCGCGCGCGAGCTGGCGGCGACCTACGGCGAGCGCTTCGAGCCCCCGGCCCTCCTGGTCGAGAAGGCCGAGCGCGGCGAGGTCTTCACCGACTCCTGAACGCGGCGCGCAGCTCCTCGCGGAGCGAGCGCTGGAAGGCCGTGACCAGGGCCTGGACCACCATCGGCTGCATATGGGCCGAGAGCGACCGCATGGCGCTCAGGTGGTCCGGGTCCTCGGCGCTCTCCCGGTACGGGTTCCACACCTCGTCCCGGAAGAGCCGGGAGAGCTCCTGGGCGGCGGCGCGCGCGTGCTCCACGAGGACCGTCCGGGAGGCGAGGATCGTCTCGTGCTCGATCGGCACCTCGAGCAGCTCGACCCCGAGCCGCAGCAGCGTCCCGTCGAGCCGGAAGGCCTCGCTCCCCGGGATCCGGTCCAGCACCCCCATCGCGGCGAGCCGCTCGACGTCCTGCCCGGTCAGGGGCCGCCCGGCACGCCGCTCCAGCTCCCGCAGGGTGATCTCCTCGGCGGACTCGGGCGCCCAGGAGGCCACGAGGGCCCGGTGGATGGCCAGGTCCTGCTCGCTGAGGTCGGCCGGCAACTGCTCCAGGTACCGCTCGATCGCGGCCAGCGTCATGCCCTGCCGCTGGAGCTCCTCGATGAGCGCGAGCCGCGCCAGATGCCCCGGCCCGTAATGCCCGACCCGCCGCGCCCCGATCACGGGCGGCGGCAACAGCCCCCGCGTCCCGTAGAACCGCACGGTCCGCACCGTGACCCCGGCCCGCGCGGCCAGCTCGTCGACCGTATAGCTCGGCTCGTGCTCCTCGTCGCTCACTTGAACAGTATTGCTGTCTCACCAGCTGTGTAAAAGACTCCGGCCACTGTCAGTGGCTGCCCGTAGCGTGATCGACATGAACGGGATCACGTACGTCGAAGGCGACGCGACCGCCCCGGGCGGCGAAGGCGCCAGGATCGTTGCCCACGTCTGCAATGACGCCGGGGCCTGGGGGAGGGGCTTCGTCCTCGCGCTGACGCGCCGCTGGCCCGAGCCGGAGAAGGCCTTCCGGCAGTGGTACCGCGAGCGTGCGGGGAACGACTTCGGACTCGGCGCCGCCCAGTTCGTGCGGGTCGAACCCGAGGTGTGGGTGGCCAACCTCGTCGGCCAGCACGGCATACGGACGGTCCGGAACCAGGCCGTGCCCGTGCGGTACGAGGCGATCGACGCCGCGCTCGGGCTGCTCGGCGACAAGGCGGCCGAGCTGGGCGCCTCCGTCCACATGCCGCGGATCGGCTGCGGGCTCGCCGGAGGCACCTGGGACGAGGTGGAGCCCCTGGTCATGAGCCGGCTCGTGGACCGGGGGATTCCGGTCACCGTGTACGACTTCGGCGCGTAACGGGCGTGGGGGCGGGGTATCGCGGGCGGTGTCGGAGGTGGGGGCTAGAGTCGGCGGCTGTTCGCATCGGGGGAATGGCAACAGGGGAGAGCGATGTACGTGCAACTCAGGGAGACGGCCGACGAGTTGGCCGGAATCCTGTGGCGGGAGCACACCGTTTACAGGGAGCGGGGCGGCGGGGTGGTCATCCGGGGCGAGCACGTGCGCCGGTGGATCAGCCTCGCGCCGACCGGGGGCAAGGACCGGGCGCTGCTGCGCGCCGGGCGGCTTCTCGACGGGGGGACCACGGCGCCGGCCCGGAGCGAGGTGGTGGTCGACCTGACGGTCGGGACGGCGGAGCTGGCGGCGGTCTGCCGGCGTCTGCTCGCCGATGTCGCGGCCGGTGCGGACACGGCCGAGGGGCCGTCCCGCGCGGGACGGCCGAAGGAGAAGGCGGGGAAGCGCGAGAAGCCGGGGCGGGCGGCTCGTGCCGCCGGCCCCGGCCGCCGCCCCCGCAAGGAGCGGCATACGAGCGCGGGCTCGTGGTTCGTGCTGCTGTGTGTCGCCGGCGTGCTCGGTGCCTGGCTCTACAGCCTCTTCGGCGGGTACGGGTACTGAGCCCCGTACTCGCAGCCGGGTCCGGTCAGAAGCCGGTGACCGGGTAGTGGTCGGAAAGGTTGCTGTAGGTGTACGTCGTGCCCCAGCTGGAGACCGACCACGGAGCGCTCTTCTCCGGGACCACGTGGTTGGTCCAGCCGGCGGGGCGGGCGTTCCCGGCCCGGTAGAGGACGTAGTCGAGGTCCTCGCGCGGGTCGTCCGGGTAGCGCTCGGAGGCGATCGAGTTCAGCTCGGTGTCGAAGGAGTACGGGTGGCCGGTGCGGGCGTCGGCCCCCACCAGGCCCGCGTCGGCGAGCATCGTGCCGTACTCGGACGTGCGCGAGTCGACGTTCATGTCGCCGGCGACGATCACCTGCTCGTTCGCCGGGATGTTCTTGGCGTCGAGGAAGGCGTCCATCGCCTTGAACTGGCGGCTGCGCATCTGCGCCGCCTCGCCCGCCGAGCAGCCCGGGTCGGTGGACTGGGCGTGGGTGCCGACGACGTGGACCCGGCTCCCGTTCACGTCCAGGACGGTGTAGACGAAGCCCTTGTTCGAGAACCAGTCGGCCCCGCAGGCGTCCTTGTAGACGTACTGCTCCTTGCGGACGATCGGCCACTTGCTGAGGATCGTCACCCCGCCGTCCTCGGGCGTGGTCGCGGAGTAGGCCCCGCCGGTGGCGTCCCAGCCGCTCTTGCCGCGCCCCATGACCGGGGTCTGGTGCGGGTACTGCGCGGCGGCGTTCGCCTTGAGCGCGTCGGAGGAGGAGTTGTCGAAGGCCTCCTGGAGCACGACGACGTCCTGCCCCTGGAAGAAGGAGGCGGCGGGGATCGCGCCGGCCCGGTGGTCCTGGCCCCAGTTCGGGTAGAGCGTCTTGGAGAAGAGGAAGGTGTTGTACGTGAGCACCTTCAGGCGCGGGGCCTCGGCGGTCGCGGCGGAGGCGGCGCCGGCGGCCGGGGCGGTGGCCGCCAGGGTGGCGGCGGCGAGCGCGAGCGACAGAGCGGCGCCGGGGGCGCGGCGGAGCGCGGCGAAGGACACGGGAACTCCCATGGTGACGTGGGGGGTTGGCCTGGCGCCGCACATACAATCAGCCGTGGTTACCTTCCGGTAGCCTTTGGATGCCGGGAATCTTGCCGAACTCGCACAACCGCGCCAACTCTCCTCCCAGTGTCTGAATTGTCCTTATTTGGACCAGGTAGAATGCGCGCATGACCCTCGCGAGTAACCCCACAGTCTTCAAGATGGACCTCGGTCCCCTCAACCCCGTCTGGGTGGAGCTCATCCTCGGCGTGGTGTTGTTTGCGCTCACCTTCCTCATCCTGGCGAAGGGGATCCTCCCGAAGATCCGCCGCACCCTCGACGAGCGTGAGGACGCCATCGACGGCGGCACCGAGCGCGCCGACGACCTGCGCTCCGAGGCCACGCAGATCCGCGAGCAGTACGAGGCGGAGCTCGCCGAGGCCCGCCACGAGGCCGCGCGCATCCGCTCCCAGGCCACCGAGGAGGGCTCGGCCGCCATCGCCGCCGCCCGCGCCGAGGGCAACGCCGAGCGCGAGGCCATCATCGCCGCCGGTGCCGCGAAGATCGCCGCCGAGCGCGCCGCCGCCGAGCGCGAGCTCACCGCGGACGTCGACGCCTGGGCCCACGCCCTCGCCGCCCGCATCGTCGGCGAGCCGGTCGGCGCCGACCGCTCCTGAACCCACGCTTTCGACGAAGGGGCCGTCCCCGGGCTGCAGTAAGCCCGAGGACGGCCCCTTCGCCATGAGCGCGGCATCGGACGTCTACTGGATGTGTACGTGAGGAGAGCCACCGCATGAGCCGCCCGCAGGAGGAGTCCACCGCCCCCGCACCCCCGCCCGTCGGCGGGGTGCTGTGGAGCGTCGCCGGTGACGTCCGGGCGCTCCTGATGCTGCCCGCCGCCCTCGCCATGCAGGTCGCCCACCCCGCGATCGGCGCCGGCGTCGACGAGCACTCCGTCTTCCGCACCGACCCCTGGGGCCGCGGCGAGCGCTCCCTGCGCTCGGTCCAGCTCTGGGTGTACGGGGGCGAGGAGGCCGCCGAGGAGGGCCGCCGCCTCCGACGGCTGCACCGCGACATCCAGGGCACCGACGCCCACGGCCGCACGTACCACGCCCTCACCCCGGCCTACTACTCGTGGGTGCACGCGACCGGCTTCCCCGTCTACCGGTACGGTCTCGGCCTTCTCGCCCGCCCCCTCACCGACGCCCAGGAACGGCAGCTGTACGCCGAGTGGCTCATGGTCGGCCGCGTCCTCGGCATCCACGACCGGGACATGCCGCAGACGGTCGAGGAGTTCTGGCCGCACTACCGGAAGGTGCTCGCCGAGGAGCTGGAGGCCACCACCGTCGTCCGGGAGCTGCTCGACCCCGACCTGCCGGTACCGGCCCCGGACCGGGGCCCGAGGCCCCTCCGGTTCGCGCTCCGGCTGCTCTGGCCGGTCCTCCGCCGCCCGTTCCTGCGGCTGCGGGCCTTCCTCACCATGGGCCTCATGCCCCCGGACGCCCGCGAGGCCATCGGCCTGGAGTGGACGGACGCGCAGGAGCGCGCGCTGCGCCGGTTCGCCGGGGTCGTCCGCGTCCTGGTCCCCGTCCTGCCCGAGCGGCTGCGCTACCTGCCCCTGGCCCGGAAGGCGCGCGAGGCCGCCCGCCGCGCGAAGCGCTGACGGACGGCCCCTCGTCGGGCGACGGTCAGTGGTCGTGGACCGTGTTCGTCGCCGCGATCTTCTTCCACGACTTCGGCTGCGCGGGCCGGGGAGCCGCGGACCGCGCGGCCGACCGGGCGGCCGGACCGGTCGCCGGCGCCGCCGCGGGCGCGGACAGGCCCGCCGCGGCCGCCGTCGACGCGGCCGGCTTCGACGGCTGGTACAGCCAGGTGTCGAAGAGCCCGGCCAGCGGCTTGCCGGAGACCCGCTCCGCGTACCGCACGAAGTCGCCGACGCGCGCGTTGCCGTAGGCGAACTCCTGCGGCCAGCCCTTCAGGATCGCGAAGAAGTCCTCGTCGCCGATCTCGTTGCGCAGGGCCTGGAGCGCCAGCGCGCCCCGGTCGTACACGGCGATGTGGAACTGGTTCTCCGCGCCCGGGTCACCCGGCTTGACCGTCCAGAACGGGTCCTCGGCCGTCCGCGTGGCGTACACGTAGTCCGCCAGCTCCTGCGCCGTGCCCTCGCCCTCCTTCTCCGACCACAGCCACTGGCTGTAGCGGGCGAAGCCCTCGTTGACCCAGATGTCCTTCCAGTCGCGGACGGACACGCTGTCGCCGTACCACTGGTGCGCCAGCTCGTGCACGACGACCGACACGTTCGCGCCGTTGGCGAACTGCCGCGGGCTGTAGAACGGGCGGGTCTGCGTCTCCAGGGCGAAGCCGCTGGTCACGTTCGGCACGTACCCGCCGAGGGAGTTGAAGGGGTACGGCCCGAAGACCCCCTCCAGCCACTCCGCGACCTCGGTCGTGCGCTCGATCGAGGCGCGCGCGGCCCCGTCGTTGTCGCCGAGGTCCTTGCTGTACGCGTTGAGGACCGGCAGCCCGTTGGCCGTCCTGTCCGTCGTGATGTCGAACTTGCCGACGGCGAGCGTGGCCAGATAGGTCGCCTGCGGCTTGTTGGAGCGCCAGTTGAAACGGGTCCAGCCGAGCTTCGAGGACTGCGACTGGAGCACGCCGTTGCTGATGGCCTGCGTGCCGTCCGGCACGGAGACGGAGACGTCGAAGGTGGCCTTGTCCAGCGGGTGGTCGTTGGACGGGAACCACCAGACGGCCGAGTCCGGCTCCTGCGCGGCGACACCGCCGTCCGGGGTGCGGGCCCAGGCCGACCAGCCGTCGACCTTGAACTCCGAGGGCTTGCCCGCGTAACGGACGACGACCGAGATCGCCTTGTTCTTCTCCAGCGGGGCGGCCGGGGTCACCTCCAGCTCGTGATCGCCCGAGGTGGTGAACTTCGCGAGGCGCCCGTTCACCCGGACCTCGCTGACCTTCAGACCGAGGTCCAGATTGAACCGGGACAGGTTCTGCTTCGTCGTGGCGAGGATCGTCGCCGTACCTTCGAGCAGATCGGTCGCCGGCTGGTACTTCAGCCGCAGGTCGTAGTGGGAGACGTCGTAGCCGCCGTTGCCGCTGGCGGGGTAATAGGAGTCGCCGATGCCCGGGGCCCCGGGGGTGAAGTCGGCCGCCGATGCCGGGATCGCCAGCAGCAGGGAGGCCGCGAGGGCGCTCGGAACGATGATTCTGCGGTGCACAGGTGCTCCCCAAGTCATAAGAAACGTAAGACGCGCGGGTGGTCGTCGGTCCTTAGCTCGGACCCTATTCAGCCCTCCGACGCACCGTCACGTCCAGAGGACCCCCTGTCACACGATCGCCATTCGGCCGACATGAACCCGTCCGTCCCCGGAATGACCCTGAATCACCCCTGATTGCCTCCGGCACTCTTTTGCGCGGGAGTTGACCGGGGTACGTTCCCGCCCATGCCGATGCGAAAGCGGAGAACCCGCGGAGCCCGACTGCCGTACGGAACGCTCGTGGCCGCGGCCACGGCCGCCCTGCTCGCGACCCTGGTCGGCCCGGCCGGCGCGCAGCCGGAGCCCGCGGCGCCCGCCGCGTCCGTCCAAGGCTCCCTGGGCTCCCCACGCGAGTCACGGCCCGTCCACTCCTACGCCGACGCCATCCGCGAGTCCGTCTGGGTCGACACCGGCCTCGACGGCGACGGGGACGGGCGCGGCGACCGGGTCGCCGTCGACATCGTCCGGCCCCGGGAGCCCGCGGCGGCGGGCCGGAAGATCCCGGTCAT
Organism: Streptomyces sp. NPDC056169; assembly: GCF_042268445.1. Classification (NCBI taxonomy): domain Bacteria; kingdom Bacillati; phylum Actinomycetota; class Actinomycetes; order Kitasatosporales; family Streptomycetaceae; genus Streptomyces; species Streptomyces sp. NPDC056169. The sequence goes on from NZ_JBHJUO010000018.1 coordinate 47,075, forward strand.
CATGGACGCGAGCCCGTACTACGCCTGCTGCGGACGCGGCAACGAGAGCCAGAAGAAGACGTACGACGCCGACGGGAACCCCGTCCAGTTCCCGCTCTTCTACGACAACTTCTTCGTCCCGCGCGGCTACGCCTTCGTCGCCGTCGACCTCGCCGGCACCAACCGCTCCGACGGCTGCGACGACGTCGGCGGACGCTCCGACGTCCGCTCCGCCAAGGCCGTCGTCGACTGGCTGAACGGCCGCGCCCGCGGCTACACCACCCGCACCGGTACGGCGCGGGCCGGGGCCACCGGCTGGAGCACCGGCAACGTCGGCATGATCGGCAAGAGCTGGGACGGCACCATCGCCAACGGCGTGGCCGCCACCGGGGTGGAAGGGCTGAAAACGATCGTTCCGATCGGGGCCATCTCCTCCTGGTACGACTACTTCCACTCCCAGGGCGCCCCGCTCTACAACGCCAACCCGAGCTGGCTCTCCGAGTACGTGAACAGCCCCGAAGCGCAGGCCCGCTGCGGGGCCGTCCAGGACCGGATCACCGAGGCCACCCCGTACAGCGGCGACTGGACGCCCGCCTGGACCGAGCGGGACCACGTGCGGGACGCCTCGAAGGTGAAGGCCAGCGTCTTCGTCGTCCACGGACAGCAGGACCTGAACGTGCGCGCCAACCAGTTCGGGAAGTGGTGGGACGCGCTCGCCGCCCACGGCGTCGAGCGGAAGATCTGGCTCTCCCAGACCGGCCACGTCGACCCCTTCGACTTCCGGCGCGCCGACTGGGTCCGCACCCTGCACCGCTGGTTCGACCACTACCTGCTCGGCTACGACAACGGCATCGACCGCGAACCGGTCGCCGACATCGAGCGCGCCCCGGACCGCTGGACCACCGACCGGCAGTGGCCGCCGCGCGGCACCTCGGCCACCACCCTGCGCCCCGCCCCGGGCGCCGCGCCCGGCGCCGGCACCCTCGGCCGGACGCCCGCCGCCTCCGGGTCCACCGCGACCTTCACCGACGACCCGGGCCTCGGCGAACTGGACTGGGCCGCCCGCGTCGACTCCGCGACCCCCGAGAAGGCCGGGTTCGTCACCCGGCCGCTCTCCCGCGACCTGCGGATCTCCGGCTCCTCGAAGGTGACGGTCACCGCCACCCCGACCACCGCCACCGCGCACCTCTCCGCCGTCCTCGTCGACCTCGGCCCCGACACGATCCGCGACTACGGCGCGGCGGGGGAGGGCATCAGCACGCTGACCGACCGCACCTGCTGGGGTGCGAGCACCCCCGGCGACAGCGCCTGCTTCAAGGAGACCCGGGCCCGCACGGCGGACGTCGGGTACACGGTCGTCAGCCGTGGCTGGGCCGACCTCGGCACCTGGGCGAACCCGCGCGAGGAGCGGCCGCTGACCCCCGGCAGGGCGTACACCCTGACCCTGGACCTCGCCGCCACCGACCACGTCGTCCCGGCGGGCCACCGCCTCGCCCTGATCGTCGGCGGCACCGACAAGGACCTGATCGACCCTCCGTCGACCACCCCCACCCTGACCCTCGACCTCACCCGCACGTGGGCGAAGGTGCCCCTGGTCGGTGGCCCGGACGCGTTCACCCGGGCCACCACGGGACCGTCCCCGGCCCTGCCCTCGCCCGCCGCCCGGCCGTCGCTGAGCGACAGCGGCCCCGTACCGCCGGCCGCCGTCACCGGTCCGCGCCTCCCCGCGGCGGGAGCCGCCCGATGAGACTCCGCACCGCGCAGAGGAGGTCCCGCCGCGTGCTCGCCCTCGCGGCGGGCACCGCCGCCCTCGCCCTGCCGCTCGTCACCGTCCCCGCCAAGGCGGCGGACAGCGCGCCCCCGAGCCCCCTCCCGCGCACCGGCTTCGAGACGAGCCACGGTGCCCGGTGGACCACGGAGGACGAGGAGCGGGAGTTCCTCGCGGCCGTCGACCGGCGCAGCGACCGGGTGTCGCTGCGCACGATCGGCACCACCTCGCAGGGCAGACCGCTGCGGCTCGCCACCCTCGGCACGGGCGGCACCACCGTGCTCCTCGTCTGCACCCAGCACGGCGACGAGCCCGCGGGCCGCGAGGCCTGCCTGAGCACGCTGCGCGACCTCTCCACCGCCGAGGACACGGAGACCCGGCGCCTCCTCGCCCGGACCACGATCCTCGTCGTCCCCACCGCCAACCCCGACGGCAGGGAGGCCGACACCCGGGGCAACGGCGACGGCATCGACGTCAACCGCGACCACATCGCCCTGCGCACCGCCGAGGCCCGGGCCGTGGCCGCCGTCATCCGCGACCGGCGCCCCGAACTCGTCTACGACCTCCACGAGTACGGGGCCACTCCTCGCTACTACGACAAGGACCTGCTCGCCCTCTGGCCCCGCAGCCTCGACGCCGACCCGCACGTCCACGACGAGTCCCGGACGCTCTCGGAGTCCTACGTCCGGCCCGCCGCCGGGCTCGCCGGCTACAGCACCGGCATCTACGGCATCTGGACCGACCCCCTCACCGGCAAGCCGGTCAAGCAGGTCGCGGGCGACGGCCAGGAGCGGATCCTGCGCAACACCGCGGGCATCAAGCACGCGGCCGGCCTGCTCGTCGAGACCCGCGTGGACGCGCTCGACGAGGCCGAGAAGGACGACCCGGCACGCAACCACCGGCGCCGCGTCGCCACCCAACGGGCCGCGCTGGACGGAGCGTTCGCCTATCTCGACGAGCGGCGCGGGCCGCTCCTGGCGGCCACCGCCGTCGCCCGGCACGCCGGGTTCGCCGACCGGGGGCCCGTCTTCCTCGGCGGCGCCGACAACGACCCGCCGGAGCCCGGGGAGATCCTCGCTGACCCGCCCTGCGGCTACCGCCTCGACGCCGCCCAGTACGCCGAGGCGGGCGACGAACTCGCCCTGCACGGGGTCACCGTCCGGCGGGACGGCGCCGGGGTGTTCGTGCCGCTGCGCCAGTCGCAGCGCGCGCTCGTCCCGCTCCTCCTCGACGAGCGCGCGACCTATCACCTCGTCAGTGGGAGTCCTGTGAAGGAATGTTGACGGTCGGGCGGCAGGGGCGCGCGATGGCGGGAAACCGACGGTGGCAGAGGTAAAGTTACCGACCGGTACTGACCATGCCTCAAACCGGCGTTCCGCGCCGGGAAGTTGGAGAACCACCATGCGCCACACCATGACCCTGCGCCGCACCCTGACGGCCGTGCTCACCACGACGCTGCTCGCCGGAGGCGTGCTGCTCGGCCAGACAGTCACCGCCGAGCCCGCGGCCGCCGCCAAGATCACCTGCAACATCGACAAGCTGCGGGCGGACGCCCGCAAGGAGCGCGACCGGGCCGCCCAGCTCCGCCGCCTCGGTGCCACGACGGAGGCCCGCAAGGCCGCCGCCCGCGCCGACGCCCTGGAGCGCCGCGCCCAGCAGTGCCACGACGCGGAGAACAACAACCGCCCGCCGCTCTGGAAGTAGCGGCTCGCGCGGGGCGGGTGCGGTCCGAAAAGGGCCGTACCCGCCCCGCGGCCGTTCTCTGTCGCACGGCAGTCGCACGGGCAGCCGCAGGGCAGCCGCAGAGCAGTCGTACGTCCGTCGCGCGTCAGCCGTGCGTCATCCGCCCACCAGCTCCGCCGCCCGCTCCGCGCAGCCCCAGGCCACCGTCACCCCCGCGCCCCCGTGCCCGTAGTGGTGCACCAGCCGGCCGCCGCCCGGCAGCGGCACCGCCTCGATCCGCACGCCGCCCGCCCGCGCGGGCCGGAGCCCCACCCGGTGTCCGAGGATCCGCGCCCCCGCGATCTCCGGCCGCACCCGCGCGCACCGCGCGACGATCGCCGCCGCCGTCGCCGGATCGGCGTCGAGCCCCTCCGCCCCCTCCTCGGCCGTCCCGCCCAGGATCAGCCGGCCCGGCTGCGGGAAGAAGTACGTCGTCTCGCCCGCCCCGTCGTCCGCCGCCGTGAACCACTCCTCGACGCCCGGGTTCTCCACGAGCACCAACTGCCCCCGCACCGGCCGCAGTCCGGCATCCGGTACGAGCTCCCGCGCGCCGAGCCCCGCGCAGTCGACGACCACCCGCGCCCGCGCCGCGGCCTCCTCGAACCCGGTGACCGCACGCCGCTCGAAGACCCCGCCCGCGGCCTCGAACCGGCCCCGCAGCCACGTCAGATGGACCGGCATGTCGATGAGCGGGATCCGGGCCGCCAGGCCCACGTCGTACGGCCCCGGCACCTCCTCCGGAGCCAGCTGCCGCAGCCCCGCCACCTCCTTCGCCCACGGGCCCAGCGTGTCCAGGACGACGTCCGCGTGGACCCCGGCCACCCAGCGCACCCCCGTCCGCTCCGGATCGCCGGCCAGCTCCCCGTACACGCGGAGCGAGGCCAGCGCCCAGGCGCCGACCTCCGCCGCCGGCTCGATCCGGTACGGCCACCACAGGGCACCCGCCACGGCCGACGTCGTCGCCGTCACGTCGTCCCGTGACCAGATCCGTACCCGCAGTCCGCGCTCCGCCAGCGTCACCGCCGTCGTCAGCCCGACGACCCCGCCACCCACCACGATCACGTCGCTGTCCATGGCGCGGACCGTACCGGGACCGGGACATTTCCGGGACTCCCCAGCCATGGAACGGGGCCGTATCCGGGGAAATACTTCCTGCATGCCGTCCGCGTACACGACCTTCGACCTCACCGGCCCTCACCGCGACACCCCCGATCTCGTGGTCGACGGCAGGCCCCTGCTCCACCGGCTCGACGAGGTCGAGGGCATCGACGCCGTCTCGCCCCTGGCCTCGGACCTCCCGCCCGCCGTCCGCGCCGAGTCCGTCCGCGGGCTGCTCTTCGACTCCGCGTCCTCCGCCGGCCGCCGGACCGTCTACTCCTGCCCCGGGTGCGAGGACCCGGGCTGCGGCGCCGTCACCGCGGTCGTCGAGCGCGACGGCGAGGACGTCGTCTGGCGCGACTTCGCCTGGCGGACCGGCGGCCAGGACGACCCCGTCGACCTCGACCGCGACGGCTACCCGGGCGTCGGCCCGTACCGCTTCCGCGGCGACACCTACCGCGCGGTCCTGCTCCGCCTCCTCGGCGACGCGACCGCCGAGCCCCACGGCGCCCGGCTCGCCGCCGCCTGACCGGAGCGGGCCCGACGGGAGCCGGCCGAGGGAAGCCGGGTCGACCGGAGCAGGCCCGCCCCGAGCGCGGCCTGGCCGAAGCAGGCCCGCTCCGAGCGAGGCCCGACGGGAGCAGGCCCGGCCGAAGCGCGCCGATCGCGGCAGGCCACGGAAGCCGGGTCGATCGGGGCAGGTCCGGCCGGGCGGAGCAGTGCTCCCGCCGTCGCCTAGGATTCGTACCCTCATGACTGCAACCCTCGTCGCCAAGGACCTCGCCGCCGGCCACGGCGAACGCACCCTCTTCGCCGGGCTCGACCTCGTCGTCGCCCCCGGTGACGTCATCGGCCTCGTCGGCGTCAACGGCGCCGGGAAGTCCACGCTGCTCCGGCTGCTCGCCGGGCTCGACACCCCGGAGGAGGGCGAGCTGCGGCTCTCCCCGCCCACGGCGAGCGTCGGCCACCTCCCGCAGGAGCCCGAGCGGCGCGCCGGCGAGACCGTGCGCGAGTTCCTCGCCCGCCGCACCGGCGTCACCGCCGCCCAGACCGCCATGGACGAGGCCACCCAGGGCCTCGTCGACGGCACACCGGGTGCCGACGACGCGTACGCCGAGACGCTGGACCGCTGGCTGAACCTCGGCGGCGCCGACCTCGACGAGCGCGCCGAGGAGGTCTCCGACTCCCTCGGCCTCACCGTCGGCCTCGACCAGCCGATGACCTCGCTCTCCGGCGGCCAGGCCGCCCGCGCCGGTCTCGCCTCGCTGCTCCTCTCCCGCTACGACGTCTTCCTCCTCGACGAGCCCACCAACGACCTGGACCTCGACGGTCTGGAGCGCCTGGAGGGCTTCGTGAAGGGGCTGCGCGCCGGGACGGTCGTCATCAGCCACGACCGCGAGTTCCTCACGCGCACGGTCACCAAGGTCCTCGAACTCGACCTCGCCCAGCAGCAGATCACCCTGTACGGCGGCGGTTACGACGCGTACCTCGACGAGCGCGACACCGCCCGGCGGCACGCCCGCGAGGACTTCGAGGAGTACGCGGGCAAGAAGGCCGCCCTCGAAGCGCGCGGCCACATGCAGCGGTCCTGGATGGACAAGGGCGTCAAGAACGCCCGCCGCAAGGCCACCGACAGCGACAAGCTCGGCCGCAACGCACGCAGCGAGGCCAGCGAGAAGCAGGCCGCGAAGGCCCGGCAGACCCAGCGCATGATCGAGCGCCTCGACGTCGTCGACGAGCCCCGCAAGGAGTGGGAGCTGCGCATGGAGATCGCCTCCGCCCCGCGCTCCGGCTCGGTCGTGGCGACGCTCCGCGAGGCCGAGGTGCGCCGCGGCGACTTCGCCTTCGGCCCCGTCACGCTCCAGATCGACTGGGCCGACCGGGTCGCCGTCACCGGCGCCAACGGCGCCGGGAAGTCGACGCTGCTCGCCGCCCTCCTCGGCCGTCTCCCGCTGGACTCCGGCGACACGGTCGTCGGCTCGGGTGTCGTCGTCGGCGAGGTCGACCAGGCCCGCAAGCTCTTCCACGGCACCGAGACGCTCCTGGAGGCGTTCTGCGCGGCCGTGCCCGACACCGAGCCCGCCGAGGTCCGCACCCTGCTGGCCAAGTTCGGGCTGAAGGCGGAGCACGTCATGCGGCCCGCCACCACGCTCTCCCCGGGCGAGCGGACGCGCGCCGCGCTCGCACTGCTCCAGGGCCGGGGCGTGAACCTGCTCGTGCTCGACGAGCCGACCAACCACCTGGACCTGCCGGCCATCGAGCAGCTGGAGTCCGCCCTCGACTCGTACACCGGCACCCTGCTCCTGGTCACCCACGACCGGCGCATGCTCGACGCCGTCCGCACGACCCGCCGCATCGAGGTCGCCGACGGCAAGGTGACCGAGCTCTGATGGCGACCTCATGACGATCTCCTTCGGCTGGGGGCCCGTCGAGGCACGGGCCCTCGCGCCGGCGGCGGCCTGTGTCGTCGTGGTCGACGTGCTCTCCTTCACCACGTCCGTCGGCGTCGCCGTGGAGGGCGGCACCGCCGTCCTCCCGTACCGCTGGCGGGACGCCACCGCGGCGGCGTTCGCGCGGGAGCAGGACGCGGTGCTCGCCGTCGGCCGGCGCGAGGCCACCGAGGCGCACCCGTGGACGCTCTCCCCGGCCGCTCTGCGCGCCGCCCCGACGCCGCCGCGCCTGGTCCTGCCGTCCCCGAACGGCTCCACGATCGCGGCGGAGGCCGCCTCGGGCGGGGCGACCGTGGTCGCCGCCTCCCTGCGCAACCCCACGGCCGTCGCCCGCTGGCTCGCGGACCGGGGATACGGCTCCGCGGACCGCCCGCTCGCCGTGATCGCCTCCGGCGAGCGGTGGCCCGACGGCTCGCTGCGCCCCGCCCTGGAGGACCTGCTCGGCGCGGGAGCGGTGCTCTCCGCCCTCGCGCGTACGGGCGTCCCGACCCCCGAGGCGAGCGCGGCGGCCACGCTCTGGGCGGCGACGGAGGACCCGGTCGCCGCCTTGCACGGCTGCGACTCGGGCCGTGAACTGTACGAGTACGGCTATCCGCAGGACGTGGCCGTGGCCGCCGAGATCGACAGCTCGACGACCGTCCCCGTCCTCGTGGACGGTGCATTCCAGGAGGCAGCACCATGACCGACCTACTGACCCGGCTGACCGCGATGCTGGACGATCTCGACGCGGACGTCGACGAGACGATCGACCTCGCCGACGAGGTCGCCGCCTCGGGCGACGCCGGTCTCCTTCCCCGCCTCCAGGCGGAGCTGGACCGCGCCCTCACCGAGCGGAACGCCTACGCCCGTGAACTCCTCGGCGGCGTCCTCGCCGCCATCGGCGGCCCTGACGCCCTCCCGACCCTGATCCGCGCCTCGGCCGTCGACCTCGGCGACGACCAGGACGGCCTGGCCGCCGAGATCGTCGACCTGGTCCAGGCGGACCCGAAGACGGCCACGCGGGTGCTCCGGCCGCTGACGGAGGACGACGACCTCGACGTCGCCAACCGCGCCGAGTGGGCCCTGCGCTTCGTGCCGTAGGGCTGTGACGTGCGACGAGGCCGCGACCCCGGTGGGGTCGCGGCCTCGGTCGTTCACGCGGTGGGCGGGGTGGGCCCGGAGCGCGCCCTACTTGCGCTTGCCGCCGCCCTCACCCAGGAGACCGGCCTTGCGCAGGGCGTCCGCCATCGCGCTGTTGCCCGGCGCCGGGGCCGACGAGCGGTCCCGTCCGCCCCTCTCGTCCCGGCCGCCGCGCTCGGTCCGACGGCCACCACCGCCACCGCCGGATCCGCCGGATCCACCGCCCTGCCGCTGCTGCGGCGGACGGCCACCCCGGTCGCCGCGGGCGCTTCCGTCGCCGCGCTCGCCCCGCTCGCCCCGCTTGGGCGCGCCGCCCGACGCGTCCGCGCCCGCCTCGTCGTCGAGGCGCAGGGTCAGGGAGATCCGCTTGCGCGGGATGTCCACGTCCATGACCTTGACCTTGACCACGTCACCGGGCTTCACGACGTCGCGCGGGTCCTTGACGAAGGTCTTCGACATCGCCGACACGTGCACCAGGCCGTCCTGGTGCACACCGATGTCGACGAACGCCCCGAAGGCGGCCACGTTCGTGACGACCCCCTCCAGGACCATCCCCGACGCCAGGTCGCCGATCTTCTCGACGCCCTCCTTGAAGGTGGCCGTCTTGAACGCCGGCCGCGGGTCGCGGCCGGGCTTCTCCAGCTCGCGCAGGATGTCCGTCACCGTCGGCAGACCGAAGCTCTCGTCGACGAAGTCGTCGGCGCGCAGCGACCGCAGCGTGCCCGTGTCGCCGATCAGCGCGGCGACCTGGCCGCCCGTCGTCTTCGCCATCCGGCGCACCACCGGGTACGCCTCCGGGTGCACCGACGAGGAGTCGAGCGGGTCGTCGCCGCCCCGGATGCGCAGGAAGCCCGCGCACTGCTCGTACGCCTTCGGGCCGAGCCTGGCCACGTCCTTCAGCGCCTTGCGGGAGCGGAACGGGCCGTTGGCGTCGCGGTGCGCGACGATGTTCTCGGCGAGACCGGTGCTGATGCCGGAGACCCGCGAAAGCAGCGGCGTGGAGGCGGTGTTGACGTCGACGCCGACGCCGTTCACACAGTCCTCGACCACGGCGTCGAGCGAGCGCGAGAGCTTCACCTCGGCCAGGTCGTGCTGGTACTGGCCGACGCCGATCGACTTCGGGTCGATCTTCACGAGCTCCGCCAGGGGATCCTGGAGGCGCCGCGCGATCGAGACGGCGCCGCGCAACGACACGTCGAGGTCGGGGAGTTCCTGCGAGCCGAAGGCGGAGGCCGAGTAGACCGAGGCGCCGGCCTCCGAGACCATCACCTTGGTCAGGTTCAACTCGGGGTGCTTGGCGAGGAGTTCGGTCGCCAGCTTGTCGGTCTCGCGGGAGGCCGTGCCGTTGCCGATCGCGATCAGCTCGACCGCGTGCTGCTTCGCGAGACGCGCCAGCCGGTCGAGCGCCTGGTCCCACTTGTTGGCGGGGACGTGCGGGTAGATCGTGTCGGTGGCCACGACCTTGCCGGTCGCGTCGACGACCGCGACCTTCACGCCGGTGCGGAAACCGGGGTCGAGGCCCAGCGTCGCCCGGGTGCCGGCGGGTGCGGCGAGCAGCAGGTCCCGCAGGTTCGCGGCGAAGACCCGGACGGCCTCGTCCTCGGCGGCCGTCCGCAGCCGCAGCCGCAGGTCGATCCCGAGGTGCACCAGGATGCGGGTCCGCCAGGCCCAGCGGACCGTGTCCTGGAGCCACTTGTCGCCGGGGCGCCCCCGGTCGGCCACGCCGAAGCGGTGCGCGACGATCCCCTCGTACGAGGACGGTCCCGGCGTCTCGGACGGCTCCTCCGGCTCCAGGTCCAGGCTGAGGACGTCCTCCTTCTCGCCGCGCAGCATGGCGAGCACGCGGTGCGAGGGCAGCGCCGTGAACGGCTCGGCGAAGTCGAAGTAGTCGGCGAACTTCGCCCCGGGCCCCTCCTTGCCGTCGCCCTGCCCGTCCCGAACCTTCGCGACCAGCCGGCCCCGGCCCCACATGCGCTCGCGCAGCTCGCCGATCAGGTCGGCGTCCTCGGAGAACTTCTCGGTGAGGATCGCCCGCGCGCCCTCCAGGGCCGCGGCGGCGTCCGCGACGCCCTTGTCCGCGTCCACGAAGGCGGCCGCGGCGGACGTCGGCTCCACCGAGGGGTCGCTCAGCAGGCCCTCCGCGAGCGGCGTCAGACCGGCCTCGCGGGCGATCTGGGCCTTCGTCCTGCGCTTCGGCTTGAAGGGCAGGTAGATGTCCTCAAGCCGTGCCTTGGTGTCGGCGGCCCGGATCCGGGCCTCAAGCTCCTCCGTCAGCTTGCCCTGCTCGCGTACCGAGTCGAGGATCGCCGACCGGCGGTCCTCCAGCTCGCGCAGATAGCGCAGCCGCTCCTCCAGGGTGCGGAGCTGCGCGTCGTCGAGCATCTCGGTCGCTTCCTTGCGGTAGCGCGCGATGAACGGCACGGTCGAACCGCCGTCGAGCAGCTCGACGGCCGCCTTCACCTGTCGCTCGCGTACGCCGAGTTCCTCGGCGATCCTTGCTTCGATGGACGTCGTCACGGTGTCCCGACTCGCCTTCTCGTGCCTCAAGCTTGCGAGTGCATTGTGCCGGGTCGGTCACCCGGATGCGGCAACCGACCCGTCCCGCGCGCGTCCCCGCGCCCGCGCCGGCCCCCGCTCAGCCCTTGCCGACGAGGTCCGCGGGGAAGGCGCCCGCGACCGCCGCCGTCATCAGGAAGCCGCGCCCGAGCTCGGTGAGCCGCTCGACCCCGGCCGCGCCGAGGTGCTCGTACGGGGCGGAGTCCAGCCGGTCGGTCCGCTCCTCCAGCTCGTCGCGGAGGGCCGTACCGGCCTCGGTGAGCTCGCCGTCGGCGGCGAGGAGCCCGCGCTCGCGCAGCCGCTCCGCGGCCGCCTCCCAGTCGGCGCGCTGCCAGCCGCGCGAGCCGAGGACCCAGCGCGGGGACATGCCCTTGCCGGTGGCGGTGTGGGAGACGAGGGCCTCGACGGGGTCGAGCCCGGCGGTCAGCAGGGCCGCGAGGTGGCCGTCGCCGCGGTGCTCGCGCAGCAGGGTGGCGGCGTACCAGTAGGCGAGGTGCGGGGCCTCCGGCACCGGCAGGTCCGCGTGGGCCGAGTAGAGCGGCCGGGCGTGCCGGGTGCAGGCCTCCGTGGCGCGCAGGGCGAGCATCGCGGCCTCGGCCATCTCCGGGGAGGAGACGGTGTCGTCGCCCAGGAGACGGCGCAGGGTCGCGTCGACGGTGCGCAGCCGCGCGTCCAGGACGTCGGCGGGGGAGGCGGTCTCCCAGACGGCGGGGAGGTGCCGGGCGAGCAACTCGTGGCTGTAGTTGTAGAAGGTCGCGGCGACCGTGCCCGCACCCACCGCGCCGAGGGCGGCGCTCCGCGCGGCGAGCCGCATCGCACTCCGGTCGGTGAAGCCGAGGGCGCCGAACTCGCGGTCCAGGTCCGGCGAGAAGTAGAGCGTGGAGTGCAGCGGGTTGAGGGCGTTGTGGCAGCGGCGTCCGGCGCGCGGCGGCAGGGCAGTCGTCATGACCCGAAGGTTACCGACTGGTCGGTACGACGGGAACAGGCCGACGGACGGGAACAGGTGGTGACCGACGGGAACAGGCCGACCGACGGGAACAGGTGGCGACCGACGGGAACAGGTGGACCGACGGGACCGCGGCGGCCGATGGCAGAAAAAGTGGGATGTGCGTCGTTGCGGACGCCCCCGGCGCCGCCAAGGATGGGGGCATGACGCAGCGACCCGTACTCGTCGTCCTCTTCGACGGCGTGCAGAGCCTCGATGTCACCGGCCCCTTCGAGGTGTTCGCCGGTGCGGGCCGCGCCGCAGGCGACCCCGCCGCGTACGCGATCCGCACCGCCTCCCTGGACGGCGGACCGGTCCGTACGCACAGCGGGCTGCGGATCCTCCCCGACACCACCCTCGCCGAGGCGGTCGCCGACGGCGCCCCGCACACCCTCGTCGTCCCCGGCGGCGAGGGCACGCGGGACCCCGACCCCGCCCTCGTCGACTGGCTGCGCACGCACGCCCCGGACGCCGGGCGCCTGGTCTCCGTCTGCACGGGGGCGCTGCTCCTCGCCGAGGCCGGGCTCCTCGACGGACACCGGGCGACGACCCACTGGATGGCCTGCGACCACCTCGCCCGCCGCTACCCCGAGGTCGACGTCGAGCCGGACCCCATCTTCGTCCGGGACGGCCGCCTCTCCACCTCCGCCGGCGTCACCGCGGGCATCGACCTGGCGCTCGCCCTCGTCGAGGAGGACCTCGGCCGGGACGTCGCCCTCACCGTCGCCCGCCACCTGGTCGTCTTCCTGCGCCGCCCCGGCAACCAGGCCCAGTTCAGCGCCCAGCTCGCCGCCCAGACCGCCCACCGGGAGCCGCTGCGCGACCTCCAGCAGTGGATCACCGAGCACCCCGGCGCGGACCTCTCCGTCGAGGCTCTCGCCGCCCGCGCCCGGCTCTCGCCCCGGCACTTCGCCCGCGCCTTCCACGCCGAGACCGGCACGACCCCCGGCCGCTACGTCGACCGGGTCCGGCTCGAACACGCCCGCCGCCTCCTGGAGGAGACCTCGCGCGGCGTCGAGGAGGTCTCCCGCACCACCGGCTACGGCACCCCCGAGGCGATGCGCCGCGCCTTCGTCAAGGCGCTCGGCACCGCCCCGGCGGAGTACCGCCGCCGCTTCCACGTACCTGCCGGCTGACCACGCCCACTGCCATCGAAAGGGTTCACCATGCAGATCGCCGTCCTGCTCTACGACCGCTTCACCACCCTCGACGCCGTCGGACCGTACGAGCTCCTGGCCCGCCTCCCCGGCGCCGAGACCGTCTTCGTGGCAAAGGAGGCCGGCCCCGTCCGCAACGACCAGGGCAGCCTCGCCCTCGTCGCCGACCGGACCCTCGCCGAGGTCCCGCACCCGGACATCGTCCTCGTCCCCGGCGGCCCCGACGCGCGGGTGGCCATGGACGACCCGGAGATCCTCGACTGGCTCCGCGCCGCCGACGCCACCAGCACCTGGACCACCTCCGTCTGCACCGGCTCGCTGATCCTCGCCTCGGCGGGCCTGCTCAAGGACCGCCGGGCGACGACCCACTGGCTGGCCTTCGACGAGCTGCGGGCCCTCGGCGTCGAGCCCACCGGCGAGCGGGTCGTCTTCGACGGCAAGTACGTCACCGCCGCCGGGGTCTCCTCCGGCATCGACATGGCGCTGCACCTGCTGGGCCGGATCGCCGGCGACGAGACCGCCCAGACGATCCAGCTCCTCACGGAGTACGACCCGCAGCCGCCGTACGACGCGGGCTCCCCGGAGAAGGCCCCGGCCTCGATCGTCGCGCACTGGCGCGGAACGCCCGTCGAGTCGCTCGCGCGGGACTGAAGCTCAGAGCCAGTACGTGAAGCGGGGCGCGCGGCGCTCCAGGAAGGCGGCGACCCCCTCTGCGATGTCGCCGCTGCCGCGTGCCTGCTCCGCCCAGTGGGCGTCCCGGTCCGTCCGTCCGTCGGCGAACTCCTTGGCCGCGGCCTGGGTCAGCAGCGAGCGCGAGACGAGCACCTGCCCGAACTCGGCCACCCGCTTGTCCAGTTCGCCCGCCGGGTGCACCTCGTCCACGAACCCCGTCCGCAGCGCCCGCTCCGTGTCCATCAACTCGCCCGAGAACAGCAGGTACTTGGCGGTCGAAGGCCCCACGAGGGCGGTCAGCCTTCGGGTCGACGAGGACGCGTAGACGATGCCGAGCTTGGAGGGGGTGATCCCGAAGCGGGCGCCCTCCTCGGCGAAGCGCAGGTCGCAGGCGGCGGCGAGCTGACTGCCGCCCCCGACGCAGAAGCCCCGGACCGCCGCGAGCGTCGGTTTCGGGAAGGCCGCGAGCGCCTCCTCGGCCCGTACCGCGAGGCTCTGCTGCTCGTCGCCCGGCTCCCGCAGCGCCGAGATGTCCGCCCCGGCGCAGAAGGTGTCGCCCTCGCCGGTCAGAACGAGGGCCCGCACGGTGCGGTCGGCGGCGAGCCGGTCGAGCACGCCGGGCAGCGCGCGCCACATGGCGGCGCTCATCGCGTTGCGCTTGGCGGGGTTGGCGATGACGACGGTGGCGACCCCGTCGGTGACGCTGTCCTTCAGCTGCGGCTCCATGGGCCGGATGCTATCCGCCGTACCGAACGTACGATCAGGAAGGGCCGCCGGATCCGGGGCCTTCAGAAAGCGCGCAGGAGCAGTCGAACAACTGACGTTGGCATACCCACCCGATCAGAAGGTGGCCGATAAGTGTCGACTTCTGGTCAGTAGGCCGGTCCGCCCGCGCGGATTGCCAAGACTCGATCCGTGGCGAGAATCGAGCACGAGGGTGGGAACCGGACCGTGGACACCCACGGAGGTGTACCCGCCCGGTCACCGTCCTACGAAGGAGTCTGGCGCTTCACCGCACCCGCGGTCGACGTCTCCGTCCCGCAGGCCCGGCACGCCGTACGCGACCTGTTGGTCCGCCAGGGAGTCCCCGTCCATGACGAGATCATGGACGGCCTGCTGCTGATCGTCTCCGAGCTGGTCACCAACGCCGTGCGGCACGCGGCGCTGCTGTCGCCGGAGATAGCGGTGGAGGTCGCGATCGGCCCCGAGTGGATCCGGGTCTCCGTCGAGGACAACCATCCGTACCGCCCCAAGGCACTGGAGGCGGACTACGGACAGACCGGGGGGCGCGGACTGCTCCTGGTCCGGGAGATCGCCCAGGAGGCCGGCGGCGCCTGCGACGTCGAGCACACGGCGAGCGGCGGCAAGATCATCTGGGCGGCGCTGCCCCTGGCCCCGATGGCACCGGGGCCGGGGGGCGCACCTCAGGAGGCGGCGGTCACCAGCCCCCGGACGGACCCGTCAGTTCCCTGACGGCCGGACGCGCCGCGTCGAGCACCGTCATGAACCAGGCGGAGAACGGCGCGGCGGCGTGCCGCTCGGCCAGTTCGGCGGCGGTCACGAAGACGGTGTCCTCGATCTCCTCCGGGTCGGGCCGCGGTTCGGCCTGCACCAGGCCGACGAAGAGGTGGTTGAACTCCTGCTCCACCAGGCCCGAGGCCGGGTCCGGGTGGTTGTAGCGGACGGTGCCCGCCTCGGCGAGCAGCGTCGGCGAGACACCGAGCTCCTCGAAGGTCCGCCGGGCGGCCGCGGCGAACGGCGCCTCGCCCGGGTAGGGGTGGCCGCAGCAGGTGTTGGACCAGACACCGGGGGAGTGGTACTTGCCCAGCGCCCGGCGCTGGAGCAGCAGCCGACCGGACTCGTCGAAGAGGAAGACGGAGAAGGCGCGGTGCAGCTGGCCCGGCGCCTGGTGCGCGGCGAGCTTCTCCGCCGTGCCGATGGTCGTCCCGTCCTCGTCGACCAGTTCGAGCATGATCGGCGCCGGGGCTCCGGACGGCTGGACGCCGTTCGACGTGATCTCCGGCGAGATCTGAGCCACTGTGGCTGGTGTGGTCGGCATACCCGTCCTTCGCTTCGGTCCTCGGCCCGGTGGGGCCACCCCAGTCTGCCGTACAAAAGAGGCTTGTCCCCACTTCGTCGGCCGGACGTCGCCGCTCCCACCGCACCGGAGTACACCCGGCGCGGCGGGAGCGGAAGGGGCTCAGGCGGCCGTCAGACCCCGAAAGCCGCCGGATAGACGAGCGTGCCCGACGGGACGGACGCGGAACCGTCCAGGACGAGCGCCATCATGACCTCGTCCGGAACCTCGAAACCTGGCTTGATTCCATATGCGGACGCCCGTACGAACCCGAACCGCGGGTAGTACTCCGCATGCCCCAGGACGAGGACGAGCGGCTCGCCCCGGAGCCGGGCCGCGTCCAGCACCGCCCGGACGACGGCCTGCCCGGCCCCCGTCCGCTGGTGCTCCGGAGCCACCGAGACCGGCGCGAGCGCGGCCGCGGGGGCGCCGTCCACCCGGCAGCGGGTGATCAGGGCGTGCGCCGCGACCGTGCCGTCCGGGGCCTCCGCCACGTACGACAGGCCCGGCAGCCACGCGTCGGCGTCCCGCCGGAGGGCGTCGACCAGATCGGCCTCCGTCTCCGACGGGGTGTCCACCGACCCGAAGGCCGTCGACACGACCCGCCGGATCGCCGGGGCGTCCTCGGCGGTCTCCTCGCGGACGCGCCAGCGCGGATCGGCCGGCCGCAGGACGAAGCCGGCGTAGCCGTAGTCGGTGCCGTGCTCGCGCCGCAGCGCGATCTCGGCGCGCGCCCCGGCCACGGCCTCGGCCATGCCCGGCACGGTGGTGTCCGCCGCCTCGGCGTGCGCGGCGAGCGGGACGTAGTACTCGTCCCAGTCGCTCTCCGGCTGCGGGACGGTTCCGAGGACGTGGTAGCCGGCCCCGACCGCCGCCGCCGCGTTCCCGGCGACGGTACGGAGGGCGTAGTGCTCCTCCCAGAAGGCGCGGGCCTCGGGGCCCGGCTCCTCGGCGGTCCACACGCACTCGGTGAGCACGAGGGTGCCGCCCGGCGCGAGCAGCCTGCGCCACTCGGCCAGCGCCCGGTCGAAGCCGAGGACGAAGACCGAGCTCTCGGCCCAGACCAGGTCGAAGGAGCCGTCGGGGAACGGCAGTGCGCCCATGTCGGCGCGGAGGGTGCGGATCGAGCCGTCGAGCCCGCGCGCGGCGGCGGACTCCCGCAGCTCGGCCAGGAACGGCTCGTGGGTGTCGACGGCGGTCACCTCGGCGCCCGCCTCGGCGGCCAGGAGCAGCGCGGAGCGGCCCGGGCCGCAGCCGAGGTCGAGCACGCGCGGGCGCTCCGGAAGCCGCCCCCCACGCCCCTGGGGGGACCCCCACGCGAGCGCGAGGAGCCGACGGGTGGTGGTGTCGGAGCCGGGGCCCTGCCGCGGAAGACCGTGGTGCAGGGCGAAGAAGGAGTCGTGCAAAGCGTTGTCGGACAACGTGGGAAACCCTTGTGTGAGAGGGCCCCGGCCGACGACGTGACGTACCGGTGGGAAGACCGGGATCAGGTCAGCCGGTGACCCGGAAGCCGAAGCTGGACCGGGCGCTGCCGCACTGGGCAGCCTCCATCGCGACGGTCATCAACCTCAGCTCCTCTCTCCACGGGTGCGTTCGAAAAGGCTAACAGGCCGGGTGCCTCAGAGGCAGAGCTTGGCCTCGTGCTGTGCGTGGCCGGCCGGCTCCAGCTGGAAGGTGCAGTGCTCCACGTCGAAGTGGGAGCCCAGGCACCCCTGGAGGTCGTGCAGCATCTTCTCGTGTCCGACCGAGTCCAGCGCGCCCTGGTCGACCACCACGTGGGCGGAGAGCACCGGCATGCCGGAGGTGATCGTCCAGGCGTGCAGGTCGTGGACGTCCTCGACGCCGGGCAGCGCCAGTATGTGGGCCCGTACCTCGGCCATGTCGACGCCCTTGGGCGCCGCCTCCAGGAGCACGTCCAGGGTCTCGCGCAGCAGCTTGAGCGTCCGGGGCACGATCATCAGGCCGATCACGATCGAGGCGATCGGGTCGGCGTACTGCCAGCCCGTGGCCAGGATGATGCCGGCCGCGATGATCACCGTCACCGAGCCGAGCGCGTCCGCGAGCACCTCCAGATACGCCCCGCGCACGTTGAGGCTGTCCTTCTGTCCCCGTGCGAGCAGGGAGAGGGAGATCATGTTGGCCACGAGGCCGACGACGGCGAAGGCGATCGTCAGGCCGCCCTTGGTCTCGGCGGGCTGGACGAACCGCTGGATCGCCTCGTACAGCACGTAACCGCCGACGACGAGCAGCAGCAGACAGTTGGCGAGCGCCGCCAGGATCTCGGCCCGGGCGAATCCGAAGGTGCGGTTCCCGGACGGCGGCCGGTTGGCGAAGTGGATCGCGAGCAGCGCCATCGCGAGGCCGACGGCGTCCGTCGCCATGTGGGCCGCGTCGGCGATCAGCGCGAGCGAGTCGGCGACCACACCGCCGATGATCTCGATCACCATCACGGAGAGCGTGATGCCGAGCGCGATCCGCAACCGGCTCTTGTGCGCGGCCCCCGCGGTGCCCGTGGGGGGCGCTCCGCCGTGGCTGTGCCCGTGGTCGTGTCCAGCCCCCATGAGATGGCCTCCCGATCGCGTCGTTCCGTCTGCCCCAGGTGGCAAGTGAACTACGGGTGGGGGGTATGTGCAACACGGTACTGAACACCGTTGTCATATGCTCTGACCTGCGACGATGCCATCAGGACCGGCCATGGCGGGAAACGCTCGGCAAGGGCTCTCCGGGTGGTCTCCGGCCGGGGGCCGCGGTGCGGGCGGCCGATCGCCCATGATGATCTTCACGGGGGACGGCGCACCCGTGAGGCCACGGGTGGGCCCGGGGGAGTCCTGCCCGCGAAGCCTCGGTGAACTCACGCTCCGTTCATCCGATAGCCTCAGCCGACGTGCCGCCGCCCGGCGCCGGGCCGCACCGCCGCGCCCCGGGCCGCCACGGCCCGCAGGCCCCTCGTCAGCTCCAAGGAGTGAGTTCGTCTGTCGACCGCCATCCTCACCGGCCCGCCGGCACCCGGATCCTCGCTCGACGCTGATCTGCGGTCGCTCGGCTTCGACGTCCGGATCGCCACCGGCGCCGAGGAGACCGGCTCCCTGCTGGCAGCCGTCCCGGCGGGCGAGCGCGTCGCGCTCGTCGACCCCCGGTTCGTCGGCCACCTGCACGCCCTGCGCCTCGCGCTCACCGACCCCCGGTTCCCGGCCGCGGCCGCGCCCGGCGCGCTCACCGCGCAGAGCGAGGCCCGCCCCGCGCTCACCCGCGCGCTGACCACCGCGACCGCCGTGACCGTGCCCGCGGGGGCCGCCGGCGCCGACGGCCCCGCCGACGACCTCACCGGCACGGTCGCCGCCGCCCTCGACGCCGACGGCGTCGCCGTGCACCGGCCCCAGCTCGGCACCCTCGTCGCCACCGTGCCCACCGACGCCGAGGCCCGCCACGAGGCGCGCGCCGCCGTCGCCGCCGTCGACGAGGAGGCCGTACGCCTCCGCTCGGCCGTCAAGGCCCAGGACGGCTTCTTCACCACCTTCTGCGTCAGCCCGTACTCCCGCTACCTCGCCCGCTGGTGCGCGCGCCGCGGCCTGACCCCCAACCAGGTCACCACCGCCTCGCTGCTCACCGCGCTGATCGCGGCCGGCTGCGCCGCCACCGGCGAGCGCGGCGGCTACGTCGCCGCCGGCGTCCTCCTCCTCGTCTCCTTCGTCCTCGACTGCACCGACGGGCAGATCGCCCGCTACTCGCTGCAGTACTCGACGCTGGGCGCCTGGCTCGACGCGACCTTCGACCGCGCCA
Source organism: Streptomyces sp. NPDC056169 (assembly GCF_042268445.1). NCBI lineage: Bacteria > Bacillati > Actinomycetota > Actinomycetes > Kitasatosporales > Streptomycetaceae > Streptomyces > Streptomyces sp. NPDC056169. The sequence goes on from NZ_JBHJUO010000018.1 coordinate 66,438, forward strand.
AGGAGTACGCCTTCTACGCGGGCCTCGCCCTCGGCTCCGCCCGCAACGGCGACGACGTCTGGGCCCTCGCCCTCGGCGCCATGGTCCTCATGACCTGCCGGCACATGGTGGACTTCGCGTTCTACGAGGCCACCCACGACGCCACGGCGGGCACGAGCCCCTCCGCCGCCCTCTCCGGCCGCCTCGACAGCGTCGGCTGGACCGTCTGGGTCCGCCGGATCATCATCCTGCCGATCGGCGAGCGCTGGGCGATGATCGCCGTCCTCACCGCCGTCACCACCCCCCGGATCGTCTTCTGGGCGCTGCTCGCCGGCTGCGCCTTCGCCGCCTGCTACACCACCGCGGGCCGCGTCCTGCGCTCCGTGACCCGCAAGGCGAAGCGGACCGACCGGGCCGCCCGGGCGCTCGACGACCTCGCGGACTCCGGCCCGCTGGCCCGGATCGCCGGCCGGATCTTCGGCGGCTTCGGGCTCGGGCTGCTCCCCGGCTTCGTCCTCGCGCTGATCGCCACGGGCATCCTGCTCGCCGCGGTCCTCGGCCGCCCCTTCGGGGACCCGCAGACCGTCGTCGCCGCCGCCCTCTCCGTGGTGTTCGCCGGCGTGGCCGTCCGCCGCCCCCTCAAGGGCGCCCTGGACTGGCTCGTCCCCCCGCTCTTCCGCGTCGCCGAGTACACCACCGTCCTCGTCCTCGCCGCCCGCTCCGACGCGGCGCACGCCCTCCCGGCGGCGTTCGGGCTGGTCGCGGCGGTCGCCTACCATCACTACGACACGGTGTACCGCATTCGCGGTGGCACCGGCGCGCCGCCCACGTGGCTGGTGCGCGTCACCGGCGGACACGAGGGGCGCACGCTCCTGGTGGTCGCTCTCGCCGCCCTCCTGGCGGACCGCGGTGACGACTTCACCCTGGCACTGACCGCCCTCGCGGTCGCCGTCGCGCTCGTGGTGCTCGTGGAGTCCATCCGTTTCTGGGTCTCCTCCGGAGCACCCGCCGTTCACGACGAAGGAGAAACAGCATGATCGGCCTCGTACTGGCAGCCGGTGCCGGACGCCGTCTGCGCCCCTACACCGACACCCTGCCGAAGGCCCTCGTGCCTGTCGACGGCGAGACCACGATCCTCGACGGGACGCTGAAGAACTTCGCCGAGATCGGTCTCACCGAGGTCGCGATCGTCGTCGGCTACCGCAAGGAGGCCGTCTACGCCCGCAAGGAGGCCCTGGAGGCGAAGTACGGCCTCACCATCACCCTCGTCGACAACGACAAGGCCGAGGAGTGGAACAACGCCTACTCCCTGTGGTGCGCCCGTGAGGTCCTCAAGCGCGGTGTGATCCTCGCCAACGGCGACACCGTCCACCCGGTCTCCGTCGAGGAGACCCTCCTCGCCGCCCGCGGCAACGGCCAGAAGATCATCCTCGCCCTCGACGCGGTGAAGAGCCTCGCCGACGAGGAGATGAAGGTCATCACCGCCGAGGGCAAGGGCGTCCAGCGCATCACCAAGCTGATGGACCCGGCGACCGCCACCGGCGAGTACATCGGCGTCACGCTCATCGAGGCCGAGGCCGCCGAGGAGCTCGCCGACGCCCTCAAGGCCACCTTCGAGCGCGACCCCGACCTCTACTACGAGGACGGCTACCAGGAGCTCGTCAACCGCGGCTTCACCGTCGACGTGGCCCCCATCGGCGACGTCAAGTGGGTCGAGATCGACAACCACGACGACCTCGCGAAGGGCCGTGAGATCGCGTGCCAGTACTGACCCGGCTGATCCCGTCGCCGGTCGTCGTCGACATCCGCCGAGGAGCGCTGGACGACCTCTCCGCGCTCCTGGCGGACCAGCGGATCTCCAGCAACGGCAAGATCGCCGTCGCCATCAGCAGCGGCTCGGGCCTGAAGCTGCGTGACCAGTTCGCGTCCGAGCTTCCGGGCGCGGACTGGTACCCGGTCTCCGGCGGCACCATCGACGAGGCCGTGAAGCTCGCCGACGCCATGCGCGGCAAGCGGTACGACGCCGTGGTCGCCCTCGGCGGCGGCAAGATCATCGACGTGACGAAGTACGCGGCGGCCCGGGTCGGCCTGCCGCTGGTGGCCATCGCCACCAACCTGTCGCACGACGGGATCTGCTCGCCGGTGTCCACCCTGGACAACGACAACGGGCGCGGCTCCTACGGTGTGCCGACCCCGATCGCGCTGGTCATCGACCTCGACGTGATCCGGGACGCCCCGGTGCGCTTCGTCCGCTCCGGCATCGGCGACGCGATCTCGAACCTCTCCGCCATCGCCGACTGGGAGCTCTCCCACCAGGAGACGGGCGAGCCCGTCGACGGGCTCGCGGCCGCCATGGCCCGCAGCGCCGGCGAGGCCGTGCTCCGCCACCCCGGCGGGGTGGGCGACGACGACTTCCTCGTCACGCTCTCCGAGGGCCTGGTGATGTCCGGCATCGCCATGTCCATCAGCGGTGACACGCGCCCCTCCTCGGGTGCCTGCCACGAGATCAGCCACGCCTTCGACCTGCTCTTCCCGACGCGGGCCGCGAGCCACGGCGAGCAGTGCGGTCTCGGCGCGGCCTTCGCCATGCACCTGCGCGGCGCCCACGAGGGCTCCGCGCTGATGGTCGAGACCCTGCGCCGGCACGGGCTGCCCGTCCTGCCGGAGGAGATGGGCTTCAGCGTGGACGAGTTCGTCCAGGCGGTGTCCTTCGCCCCGCAGACCCGGCCGGGCCGGTTCACCATCCTGGAACACCTCGACCTGTCCGACGACGAGATCAGGGACGCGTACGCCGACTATGCAAAAGCCATCGGTAGCTGAGCTCCGACCGGTCGTCCACCCTCCGGGTGTGAAGGACCGGCGGAGCGGTGAGCACTGGGGCGGCCGCCTGTACATGCGGGAGATCTCCCTGCGGATCACGCGGCGGCTGGTGACCACGAAGGTCACGCCCAACCAGCTGACCTACCTGATGACCGTCTTCGGCGTGCTCGCCGCTCCGGCCCTCCTCGTGCCGGGCATCCCTGGCGCCGTCCTCGGCGTCGTGATGGTCCAGATGTACCTGCTGCTCGACTGCGTCGACGGCGAGGTGGCCCGCTGGAAGAAGCAGTTCTCGCTCAGCGGCGTCTGGCTGGACCGGGTCGGTGCGTACCTCTGCGACGCGGCGGTGCTCGTCGGCTTCGGCCTGCGCGCCGCCGATCCGTGGGGTACGGGCCGGATCGACTGGCTGTGGGCCTTCCTCGGCACCCTCGCCGCCCTCGGCGCGATCCTGATCAAGGCCGAGACCGACCTCGTCGGCGTCGCCCGGCACCAGGGCGGACTCCCGCCGGTCAAGGAGGCGGCCGCCGAGCCGCGTTCCTCCGGCATGGCGCTGGCCCGCAGGGCCGCCGCCGCGCTCAAGTTCCACCGCCTGATCCTGGGGATCGAGGCCTCCTTCCTGATCCTGGCCCTCGCCATCGCGGACCAGATCAGGGGCGACCTCTTCTTCTCCCGGCTCGGCGTCGCCGTCCTCTGCGGCATCGCCCTGCTCCAGACCGTGCTGCACCTGGTGTCGATCCTGGTCTCCAGCAGGCTGAAGTGAGGTCGGCCGTGAGTTCTCCGCTCAAGGTGGGGGCCGTCGTCATCACGATGGGCAACCGCCCCGACGACCTGCGCGCGCTCATCGACTCGGTCGCCAAGCAGGAGGGCGACCCGGTCGAGGTCGTCGTCGTCGGGCAGGGCACCCCGGTCACCGGGGTGCCCGGCTGGGTCCGTACCGTCGACCTGCCGGAGAACCTCGGCATCCCCGCCGGCCGCAACGTCGGCATCGAGGCCTTCGGGCCCGGCGGCACCGACGTCGACGTCCTGCTCTTCCTCGACGACGACGGTCTGCTCGCCCACGCGGACACCGCCGAACTGGTCCGCCAGGCCTTCACGGCGGACCCGCGGCTCGGCATCATCGGCTTCCGCATCGCCGACCCCGAGACCGGGGCCACCCAGCGCCGCCACGTGCCGCGACTGCGCTCCGCCGACCCGATGCGCTCCTCGCGGGTGACGACCTTCCTCGGCGGTGCCAACGCCGTCCGCACCAAGGTCTTCGCCGAAGTGGGCACCCTCCCGGGGGAGTTCTTCTACGCGCACGAGGAGACCGATCTCGCCTGGCGCGCGCTCGACGCCGACTGGATGATCGACTACCGTTCCGACATGGTGCTGTTGCACCCCACTACAGCGCCTTCCCGCCACGCCTCGTACCACTTCAACGTGGCCCGTAACCGAGTGTGGTTGGCACGTCGCAATCTGCCCGCACCCCTGGTGCCGGTGTATCTCGGCGTCTGGCTGCTGCTCACCCTGGCACGTCGGCCCTCGCTCTCCGCGCTCAAGGCGTGGTTCGGCGGTTTCCGCGAGGGGTGGACGACTCCCTGCGGGCCGCGCCGCCCGATGAGGTGGCGTACGGTGTGGCGCCTGACCCGGCTGGGTCGCCCCCCGGTCGTCTGACATCGTGGTACCCGACGTGCCGCGCATCTTGAACACGAAAGTTTCGACTGTGAGTGACACACACCAGGGCGGGGCGGTCGCGACGAGCGCGCCCCCGTCCGTCGACGAGGGCCTGGCCCCGGCCGAGCTGGCCGCGAAGTACGGTCTCGCGGTCAGCGGCGCCCGGCCCGGGCTGTTCGAGTACGTACGCGAGCTGTGGAGCCGCCGCCACTTCATCCTGGCGTTCTCCTCGGCCAAGCTGACCGCCCAGTACAGCCAGGCCAAGCTGGGCCAGGTGTGGCAGGTGGCGACCCCGCTGCTCAACGCCCTGGTCTACTACCTGATCTTCGGGCTGATCCTGGGCGCCGGGCAGGGGATGTCCAAGGAGGTCTACATCCCCTTCCTGGTCACCGGCATCTTCGTGTTCACCTTCACCCAGAGCTCGGTCATGGCCGGCGTCCGGGCGATCTCGGGCAACCTCGGCCTCGTGCGGGCCCTGCACTTCCCGCGGGCCAGCCTCCCGATCTCGTTCTCGCTCCAGCAGCTCCAGCAGCTGCTGTTCTCGATGATCGTCCTCGTGGCGATCGTGCTGTCCTTCGGCAGCTACCCGACGCCCCGCTGGCTGCTGGTGGTCCCGGCGCTGTTCCTGCACTTCGTGTTCAACGTGGGACTCGCCATGATCGTGGCCAGGATGGGCTCCAAGACGCCCGACCTCGCCCAGCTGATGCCGTTCATCATGCGGACCTGGATGTACGCGTCCGGCGTCATGTTCTCGATCCCGGTGATGCTCGCCGACAAGCCGGCCTGGATCGCCGACATCCTCATGTACAACCCGGCGGCGGTCTACATGGACCTGATCCGCTTCGCCCTCATCGACGGCTACGGCGCGCAGAACCTGCCGGACCACGTCTGGGTGACCGCCCTCGCCTGGGCGGTCATCGTCGGCGCCGGCGGTTTCGTCTACTTCTGGAAGGCCGAGGAGAGGTACGGCCGTGGCTGACCCGAACCCGAGCAACGTCCCCACCGTCATCTGCGACGACGTCCACATCGTCTACCGGGTCAACACCGGTGGCGGCGGCAAGGGCAGCGCCACCGCGGCGCTCAGCCGGATCGTCGGCCGCGGCAAGGCCGAGGTCACCCGCGGCGTCCGCAAGGTCCACGCCGTCCGCGGCGTCACCTTCACCGCCTACCGGGGCGAGGCCATCGGCCTCATCGGCTCCAACGGCTCCGGCAAGTCCACGCTGCTGCGCGCCGTCGCCGGTCTGCTCCCCACCGAGAGCGGCAAGGTCTTCACCGACGGCCAGCCCTCGCTCCTCGGCGTCAACGCGGCCCTCATGAACGACCTGACGGGCGAGCGCAACGTCATCCTGGGCGGCCTCGCCATGGGCATGAGCCGCGAGGAGGTGCGTGAGCGCTACGACGGCATCGTCGACTTCTCCGGCATCAACGAGAAGGGCGACTTCATCAGCCTGCCCATGCGCACGTACTCCTCCGGCATGGGCGCCCGCCTCCGCTTCGCCATCGCGGCGGCCAAGAACCACGACGTCCTCCTCATCGACGAGGCGCTCGCGACGGGTGACCGCAAGTTCCAGATCCGCTCCGAGGAGCGCATCCGCGAGCTGCGCAAGGAGGCCGGCACGGTCTTCCTCGTCAGCCACAGCAACAAGTCCATCCGGGACACCTGCGACAGGGTGCTCTGGCTGGAGAAGGGGCAGCTCCTGATGGACGGCCCCACGGACGAGGTCCTCAAGGCGTACGAGCGGGAGACCGCCCGCTAGAGGCCGATCCGAGCTGTGCGGAACCCCTGCCGATGTCATCCGGTAGGGGTTCTTCCGCCCTCCCGTCGCCCGCCGCCACCCTTGCCGGACGGTGCTTCGCACCGGCCCCTTTCTTCCCCGCGCGTCGTGTTGCCACCTGGAATGTTCATGCGGTCAACATCGGGCAGGATGATCCCCATGGCAGCGATCTCGGGGGGAAAGACCTACCACCACGGCGATCTGCGGAACGCGCTGATCTGCGCCGCCGTCGACCTGGCCACCGGCGGAGGCCCCGAGAGGGTGGTGCTGCGCGAGGCCGCCCGCAGAGTCGGTGTCTCGCCCACCGCCGCCTACCGGCACTTCGACGGACGCGGCGAACTGCTCCGTACCGTCAAGGCCCACGCCCAGTGCCTGCTCGCCGACTCCATGGAGCGGGCCGCCGCCCGCGAGCCCGGCGCCGACGACCCCGCCCTGGCCGCCGAGCGCAGGCTCGTCGCCCTCTGCCGGGGGTACGTCGGCTTCGCCGTGGAGCAGCCCGGCCTCTACCGGGCCGCGTTCTGCGTCGCCCGACCCGCCGAGGCCGACGAGCCGGCCTCCGGGCGGCAGCCGGCCGAGCCCGAGATCCGCGCGTTCACCCTGCTCAGGGAAGCCCTGGAGGGGCTCGCCAAGGCCGGTGGGCCCCGGCCCGGCTTCCGGCCCGCCGCCGGTGCCGCCGCGTGGTCCGCCGTACACGGGCTGTCGCTCCTGCTGCTCGACGGCCCGCTGCGGCGCCTTCCCGCGCAGCGCAGGGACGACGTCGTCGAGTCCACGCTGGCCATGGTGGTCTCCGGCACGCGTGTCCTCTGATCCCGGACCGTCCTCGAACTCCCTTGCTGTGTACGAGGGTTGGCGACCCGTACGGATGAAGTCCCGGATCCCTGCCACCCCGGAACGTCGACGGCCCTCGTACAACGTAAGCTGGACCGGTCTGTTTCGAGGCAAGTAGGGCGATACCCCACGGCCATCGGGTCGCCGGGAGACGGCCCGGCGGGCAGGAGTAGGCGGCGTGTCCGAAATAGGATGGATTGGATCGGCAGTGTAGAACGGGAGTCGTGACGGCCATGACGCAGAATCTCCAGCTCCACGAGGGTGTCGCCGTCCCCCCGTCGGGCAGCGCCCAGTGACGGGAACCCGGCAGGTGCGCCCCGACGCCTCCACGCGCACCACACTCGGCAAGGCCGCGGACGAGAACTTCCCCGTGGCCCCCTTCTTCCTGCCCCGGGCCTGGCGCGACGACCTCATGGCCGTCTACGGGTACGCCCGCCTCGTCGACGACATCGGCGACGGCGACCTCGCCCCCGGCGGCGCCGACGCCCGGCACCTCGGCCTCGGCCCCGAGGAGGCGGAGGACCGGATCGCCCTCCTCGACGCCTTCGAGGCCGACCTCCGGCGCGTCTTCGACGGCACCCCCCGCCACCCCCTGCTGCGCGCGCTCCAGCCGACCGTCCGGCGGTGCGGCCTCACCCCCGAGCCCTTCCTCGGGCTGATCGCGGCCAACCGCCAGGACCAGCTGGTCCGGCGCTACGAGACGTACGACGACCTCCTCGCGTACTGCGAGCTCTCCGCGAACCCCGTCGGGCGCCTCGTCCTCGCCATCACCGGCACCGACACCCCGGAGCGGATCCGGCGCTCCGACGAGATCTGCACCGCCCTGCAGATCGTCGAGCACCTCCAGGACGTTGCCGAGGACCTCGGCAACGACCGGATCTACCTGCCCGCCGAGGACCTCAAGCGGTTCCACGTCACCGAGGACGACCTCGCCCGGCCCACCGCGGGCGCCTCCGTGCGCGCCCTGATCGCCTTCGAGGCCGAGCGGGCCCGTGAACTCCTGCACGCGGGCACCCCGCTCGTCGGCAGCGTCCACGGCCGGCTCCGCCTCCTCCTCGCCGGATTCGCCGCCGGGGGCCTCGCGGCGCTCGACGCGGTCGCCGCCGCCGGATTCGACGTCCTGCCCGGTCCGCCGAGGCCCACCAAGCCGAGCCTGATGCGCCAGGCCGGAGCGGTTCTGCTCCAGGCGCGGAGAGAGGGGTGAGCGCCACCGTGGAGGGACAGCTCCAGCCGACCGCACCGGTCCAGGCCGCCTACAGCTACTGCGAGGCGGTCACCGGGCAGCAGGCCCGCAACTTCGCCTACGGGATCCGGCTGCTGCCGACCGAGAAGCGCCAGGCGATGTCCGCGCTGTACGCGTTCTCGCGGCGCGTCGACGACATCGGCGACGGCACGCTCGCGCCCGAGGCCAAGCGGGAGCGGCTCGAAGCCACCCGCGCGCTGCTCGACCGGGTCCGCGCGGGCGAGGTCGACGACGACGACACCGACCCCGTCGCGGTCGCCCTCGCCGACTCGGCCCGCCGCTTCCCGATCCCGCTCGGCGGTCTCGACGAGCTCATCGACGGCGTCCTCATGGACGTCCGAGGCGCGACCTACGAGAGCTGGGACGACCTCAAGGTCTACTGCCGCTGCGTCGCCGGAGCGATCGGCCGGCTCTCGCTCGGCGTCTTCGGCACCCAGCCCGGCGCCCAGGGAGCCGACCGCGCCCCCGAGTACGCCGACACCCTGGGGCTCGCGCTCCAACTGACCAACATCCTCAGGGACGTCCGCGAGGACGCCCTGAACGGGCGCACCTACCTGCCCGCCGACGACCTCGCCAAGTTCGGCTGCGGGGAAGGCTTCGGCAGCGAGACCCCGCCCCCCGGCGCCGACTTCGCCGGGCTCGTCCACTTCGAAGTCCGGCGCGCCCGCGCCCTGTTCGCCGAGGGCTACCGGCTCCTGCCGATGCTCGACCGGCGCAGCGGCGCGTGCGTCGCCGCCATGGCCGGCATCTACCGGCGGCTGCTCGACCGCATCGAGCGCGACCCCGAGGCCGTGCTCCGCGGCCGGGTCTCGCTGCCGGGCCGGGAGAAGGCGTACGTCGCCGTGCGCGGCCTCTCCGGGCTCGACACCCGGCACATCGCCCGACGTACGGTCAGGAGGCGTGCCTGATGCGCCCGTGCGCCCCCGTCCGCCGGGCAACCCGGAGCGCTGCCCCGGCGTCCCTGCCTGCGGCACCCCTGCCGACCGACGCGACCCGAACGGAGGCCGTGTGACGACCGAAGGAACCGAGCGGCACCCCCGGCAGCCCCACGCCGTCGTCGTCGGCGGCGGGCTCGCCGGGATCACGGCCGCGCTCCAGCTCGCCGACGCCGGCGTCCGCGTCACCCTGCTCGAAGGCCGGCCCCGCCTCGGCGGCCTCGCCTTCTCCTTCCGCCGCGGCGACCTCACCGTCGACAACGGCCAGCACGTGTACCTGCGCTGCTGCACCGCCTACCGCTGGTTCCTCGACCGGATCGACGGCGCCCGCCTCGCCCCCCTCCAGGACCGCCTCGACGTCCCCGTCCTCGACGTCGCGCACCCCCGCGGCCCCCGGCTCGGCCGGATCCGCCGCGACAACCTCCCCGTACCGCTGCACCTCGCACGCAGCCTCGCCACGTATCCGCACCTCTCGCTCGCCGAGCGGGCCTCCGTCGGCCGGGCCGCGCTCGCCCTGAAGAAGCTCGACCCCGCCGACCCGGCGCTCGACGGCATCGACTTCGCCACCTGGCTCGGCCGCCACGGACAGTCCCCGCGCACCATCGAGGCGCTCTGGGACCTCGTCGGCATCCCGACCCTCAACGCCCCCGCCCCGCAGGCCTCCATGGGGCTCGCCGCGATGGTCTTCAAGACCGGCCTGCTCTCCGAGCCCGGCGCCGCCGACATCGGCTGGGCCCACGTCCCGCTCGGCGAACTCCACGACACCCGGCCCGCGAAGGAGCTCGACGCCCTCGGCGTCCGCACCCTGCTGCGCACCAAGGCCGAGCGGATCTCCCGTACCGACGACGGGCGTTGGGCCGTCGAGGTGCCGGGGGAGACGATCGACGCCGACACCGTCGTCCTCGCCGTACCGCAGCACGAGACGCACGGCCTGCTGCCCGAAGGCGCCCTCGACGATCCCGACCGGCTCCTCGACATCGACACCGCGCCCATCCTCAACCTGCACGTCGTCTACGACCGCAAGGTGCTGAAGCGGCCGTTCTTCACCGCGCTCGGCTCCCCGGTGCAGTGGGTCTTCGACCGCACCGACTCCTCGGGACTGCGGGGCGGCGGCCAGTACCTCGCCGTCTCCCAGTCCGCCGCCCAGGACGAGATCGACGAGCCCGTCGCCGCCCTGCGCGAGCGCTACCTCCCGGAGCTGGAGCGGCTGCTGCCCGCCGCCCGCGGCGCCGGGATCCGCGACTTCTTCGTCACCAGGGAGCGGACGGCCACGTTCGCCCCCTCCCCGGGCGTCGGCCGGCTCCGCCCCGGCGCCCGCACCAGGGTCCCCGGCCTCTACCTGGCCGGATCCTGGACCGCCACCGGCTGGCCCGCGACCATGGAGGGCGCCGTCCGCAGCGGTTTCAGCGCAGCGGGCGCCGCGCTCTCCACCCTCGGCCGCCGTCATGACCATCCGCTGCAGGAGGCGGCATGACTGTGAGTACCGGAACAAGAGGAGAGACCGTGCCGACTGTGCCGCCGGGTAATCCGGCCGTCGACACCGCGGACGTGTCCGCACTGCTGGAACGGGGGCGGACCCTGTCCACCCCCGTACTGCGGGCGGCCGTCGACCGCCTCGCAGCGCCCATGGACACCGTGGCCGCCTACCACTTCGGCTGGATCGACGCCCTCGGCAACCCCGCCGACGGCGACGGCGGCAAGGCGATCCGCCCCGCGCTCGCCCTGCTGTCGGCCGAGGCCGCGGGCGCCGCGCCCGAGGTAGGGATCCCCGGCGCCGTCGCCGTGGAGCTCGTCCACAACTTCTCGCTGCTCCACGACGACCTGATGGACGGCGACGAGCAGCGCCGCCACCGCGACACCGTGTGGAAGGTGCACGGGCCCGCCCAGGCCATCCTCGTCGGCGACGCCCTCTTCGCCCTCGCCAACGAGCTGCTGCTCGAACTCGGCACCGTCGAGGCCGGCCGGGCCACCCGCCGGCTGACCACGGCCACCCGCAAGCTCATCGACGGGCAGGCCCAGGACATCTCGTACGAGCACCGCGAGCGGGTCACCGTCGAGGAGTGCCTGGAGATGGAGGGCAACAAGACGGGCGCCCTGCTCGCCTGCGCCGTCTCCATCGGCGCCGTCCTCGGCGGGGCCGACGACCGCACCGCCGACAAGCTGGAGGAGTACGGCTACCACCTCGGCCTCGCCTTCCAGGCCGTCGACGACCTCCTCGGCATCTGGGGCGACCCGGAGGCCACCGGCAAGCAGACCTGGAGCGACCTGCGCCAGCGCAAGAAGTCGCTGCCGGTCGTCGCGGCCCTCGCCGCGGGCGGAACCGCCTCCGAGCGGCTCGGCGAGCTGCTCGCCGAGGACGCCAAGTCCAACGACTTCGACACCTTCTCCGAGGAGGAGTTCGCCTTCCGGGCCGCCCTCATCGAGGAGGCCGGAGGACGCGAGTGGACCTCCCAGGAGGCCCGCCGCCAGCACGCCGTCGCGATCGCGGCCCTGCACGAGGTGGACATGCCCGCCCGCGTGCGGGAGCAGCTCACCGCGCTGGCCGATTTCGTGGTCGTACGGAAGAGATGATCACCATCACCCTGATATGAGTTCGCGGTCGCCGGCCGGTGCCTTCCGGCGCCGGCCGACGGCAGACCCGTAGAAGCAGAAGTAACCGACTGCGCAAAGGGGAAGCCATGACAGCGACGACCGACGGAAGCGCCGGGGCCGTGGGCCCCCGGGCCGCCGCGGCCAGCACGACGCACGACACCGACGCCTCCGCGTCGGGCCTCGACGAGACCGCCGCACGGGCCGCGGAACGCGCCGTCGAGCACCTGCTCGCCCGCCAGGACCCGGCGGGCTGGTGGAAGGGCGACCTGGAGACCAACGTCACCATGGACGCCGAGGACCTGCTCCTCCGCCAGTTCCTGGGCATCCTCGACGCCGACACGCTCCGTGCCGCGGCCCTCCACATCCGCCGCGAACAGCGGGAGGACGGCGCCTGGGGCACCTTCTACGGCGGACCCGGCGAGGTCTCCGCCACCGTCGAGGCCTATGTGGCACTGCGGCTCGCCGGGGACCCGCCCGAGGCCCCGCACATGGCCCGCGCCTCCGCCTGGGTCCGCGCCCGGGGCGGCATCGCCGCCGCCCGGGTCTTCACCCGGATCTGGCTGGCCCTCTTCGGCTGGTGGCGCTGGGAGGACCTGCCCGAGCTGCCCCCCGAGCTGCTCTTCCTGCCGAAGTGGTTCCCGCTCAACATCTACGACTTCGGCTGCTGGGCCCGGCAGACGATCGTGCCGCTCACCGTGGTCTCCGCGAAGCGCCCGGTCCGCCCCGCGCCCTTTCCGCTCGACGAGCTGCACACCGATCCGGCGCGCCCGAACCCGCCCCGGCCCCTCGCCCCGGCCACCGGCTGGGACGGGATCTTCCAGCGGCTCGACAAGGCACTGCACGTCTACCACCGGGTCGCCCCCCGCGCGCTGCGCGGGACCGCGATGAAGACGGCCGCGCGGTGGATCATCGAGCGCCAGGAGAACGACGGCTGCTGGGGCGGCATCCAGCCCCCCGCCGTCTACTCGGTCATCGCCCTGCACCTCCTCGGCTACGACCTCCAGCACCCGGTCATGCGCGCGGGCCTGGAGTCCCTCGACCGGTTCGCGGTCTGGCGCGAGGACGGCTCCCGCATGATCGAGGCCTGTCAGTCGCCGGTCTGGGACACCTGTCTCGCCACCATCGCGCTCGCTGACGCCGGGCTCCGTCCCGACCACCCGGCCCTGGTGAAGGCCGTCGACTGGATGCTGGACGAGGAGATCACCAAGGAGGGCGACTGGGCGGTGCGCCGCCCCGGACTCCCGCCGGGCGGCTGGGCGTTCGAGTTCCACAACGACAACTACCCCGACATCGACGACACCGCCGAGGTCGTCCTCGCCCTGCGCCGGGTCGACCACCCCGACCCCGCCCGGGTGGAGGCGGCCATCGCCCGGGGCGCGCGCTGGACGGTCGGGATGCAGTCGCGCAACGGCGCCTGGGGAGCCTTCGACGCCGACAACACCAGTGTGTTCCCCAACAAGCTGCCGTTCTGCGACTTCGGCGAGGTGATCGACCCGCCGTCCGCCGACGTCACCGCCCATGTGGTGGAGATGCTCGCCTACGAGGGGCAGGCCCGGCACCCCCGGACGCGCCGGGGAATCGAGTGGCTCCTCGCCGAACAGGAGCCGAACGGTGCCTGGTTCGGCCGCTGGGGCGTCAACCACGTCTACGGGACGGGGTCGGTGGTCCCGGCCCTCACCGCCGCGGGGCTGCCCGGCTCCCATCCGGCGATCCGCCGGGCCGTCGCCTGGCTGGGCTCCGTACAGAACGAGGACGGGGGCTGGGGCGAGGACCTCCGCTCGTACGAGGACGCGGAGTGGATCGGCCGCGGCGCCTCCACCGCCTCCCAGACCGCGTGGGCGCTCATCGCCCTCCTCGCGGCGGGGGAGCGCGACTCCGAGCCCGTCCGGCGGGGCGTCGCCTGGCTCACGGAGACGCAGCGCGAGGACGGCTCCTGGGACGAGCCGTACTTCACGGGCACCGGCTTCCCCTGGGACTTCTCCATCAACTACCACCTCTACCGGCTGGTCTTCCCGCTCACGGCGCTCGGCCGCTACGTGTACGGGGATCCCTCGCCGCAGTCGGCCCGCTCGACCCGTTCCGCCCATCCGGCGCGCTCCTCCCGGCCGACCGCCGAGGAGGGCTGATGGCCCGCGAGCCGGGCCCGGGGCCGACCCCCCGCCCCGGCACCGCTCCGCCGCTGCTGATCGCCTGCGCGCTCGGCATCGAGAAGCTCGCCCTGCGCAGCGGGGACCGGGGCGGGGCCCCCGGACCGGTCACCGTGGTGCGTACGGGCATGGGACCCGCCCACGCCCGCCGCGCCGTGTCCCGGGCGCTCGGCGAGGAGCGGTGGGCGGACGCCGCCGTCATCGCCTCCGGCTTCTGCGCGGGGCTCGCCCCGGGCATGCACCCGGGGGACCTGATCGTCGCCGAGGAGACCCGGGACGCCGACGGCACGACCCCCTGCGTGGGCACCGAGCTCCTGGTGAAGGCGCTGGTCAAGGCCGTGCCCGGGCGGACCGTCCACACCGGCCCGCTGACCGGCTCCGACCACGTGGTGCGCGGGCCCGAGCGGGTCGCGCTGCGGGCCACCGGCGCGATCGCCGTCGACATGGAGTCCGCGGCGACCCTGCGGACCGCGCGGGAGGCCGGCCGGCTCGGGGCTGGGCCGGACGCCCGCCCGGTTGCGGCCGTCCGGGTGGTCGTGGACGCTCCAGAACATGAACTGGTCCGGATCGGCACGGTACGCGGGGGAATATCGGCCTTCCGTGTTCTCCGTGCCGTCCTTCCCGCATTCTTCGAATGGCACCGTTCTTTGCTGCTCCCCAGGAGGTGAGCGAGTTATGGCCATGCCGCTTCGTCAGTCCATCAGGGTCGGGACCTACCTCTTCGAACAGAAGCTCCGCAAGCGGGACAAGTTCCCGCTGATCGTCGAGCTGGAGCCGCTCTACGCCTGCAACCTCGCATGCGAGGGCTGCGGAAAGATCCAGCACCCGGCGGGTGTCCTCAAGCAGCGCATGCCGGTCGCACAGGCCGTCGGCGCGGTCCTGGAGTCCGGCGCCCCCATGGTGTCCATCGCGGGCGGCGAGCCCCTGATGCACCCTCAGATCGACGAGATCGTGCGCCAGTTGGTCGCCAAGAGGAAGTACGTCTTCCTCTGCACCAACGCGATGCTGCTCCGCAAGAAGCTGGAGAAGTTCACGCCCTCGCCGTACTTCGCCTTCGCCGTGCACATCGACGGCCTGCGCGAGCGGCACGACGAATCCGTCGCCAAGGAGGGCGTGTTCGACGAAGCGGTGGCGGCCATCAAGGAGGCCAAGCGGCGCGGCTTCCGCGTCACCACCAATTCGACCTTCTTCAACACCGACACCCCGCAGACCATCATCGAGGTGCTCAATTACCTCAACGACGACCTCCAGGTCGACGAAATGATGATCTCGCCCGCCTACGCCTACGAGAAGGCCCCCGACCAGGAGCACTTCCTCGGCGTCGAGCAGACCCGCGAACTCTTCAAGAAGGCCTTCGCGGGCGGAAACCGGCGCCGCTGGCGTCTCAACCACTCGCCGCTCTTCCTGGACTTCCTGGAAGGAAAGGCCGATTTCCCGTGCACGGCCTGGGCCATTCCCAACTACTCGCTCTTCGGCTGGCAGCGCCCCTGCTATCTGATGAGCGACGGATACGTCCCCACGTACCGCGAACTCGTCGAGGAAACCGACTGGGACAAGTACGGCCGCGGAAAGGACCCGCGCTGCGCCAATTGCATGGCGCACTGCGGCTACGAGCCCACCGCCGTCCTCGCCACCATGGGTTCCCTCAAGGAGTCCCTGCGCGCGATCCGGGAGACCGTCTCCGGGAACAGCACGTGAGAGCGGGGGAGGTGGGCGGGCGATGAGCGAGGAGTTCGATCTGCGGGCCCTGCTCGCCGAGCGCGGCGGCGAGCGGTACGAACTGCACGCCAAGTACCTCAACCACCAGCTGCCGCGCATGCTCCACACCATCGGCTTCGACAAGGTGTACGAGCGGGCCGAGGGCGCCCACTTCTGGGACGCCGACGGTGTCGACCACCTCGACATGCTCGCCGGCTTCGGCGTGATGGGCCTCGGACGGCACCACCCCGTCGTCCGCAAGGCCCTCCACGACGTCCTGGACGCCCAGCTCGCCGACCTCACCCGCTTCGACTGCCAGCCGCTGCCGGGACTGCTCGCCGAACGGCTGCTCGCGCACAGCCCGCACCTCGACCGGGTCTTCTTCGGCAACAGCGGCACGGAAGCCGTGGAGACCGCCCTCAAGTTCGCCCGGTACGCCACCGGGCGGCCCAGGGTCCTCTACTGCTCCCACGCCTTCCACGGGCTCACCACCGGCTCGCTCTCCGTCAACGGCGAGCGCGGCTTCCGGGAGGGCTTCGACCCGCTCCTGCCGGACACCGCGATCGCCCTCGGCGACCTCGAAGCCCTGGAGCGGGAGCTGCGCCGGGGCGACGTGGCCGCCTTCGTCGTGGAGCCGATCCAGGGCAAGGGCGTCCACGAGGCGCCGCCCGGCTTCCTGCGTGCCGCGCAGGAGCTGCTGCACCGGCACGGCGCGCTGCTGATCGCGGACGAGGTGCAGACCGGCCTCGGCAGGACCGGGGACTTCTACGCGTACCAGCACGAGCCGGGGGTCGAACCGGACCTGGTCTGCGTCGCCAAGGCGCTGTCCGGCGGCTACGTGCCGGTCGGCGCCACCCTCGGCAAGGACTGGATCTTCAAGAAGGTCTACTCGTCGATGGACCGGGTCCTCGTCCACTCGGCGAGCTTCGGATCGAACGCGCAGGCCATGGCGGCCGGGCTCGCCGTCCTCTCGGTCATGGAGAGCGAGGACACCGTCGCCCACGTCCGGCGGATCGGCGACCTGCTGTCCGGGCGCCTCCAGGAGCTCGTACCCCGGTACGAGCTGCTGCACGAGGTGCGCGGACGCGGTCTGATGATCGGGATCGAGTTCGGCCGGCCGACGTCCCTGGGGCTGCGCGGCCGGTGGGCGATGCTCCAGGCGGCCCGCAAGGGCCTCTTCGCCCAGATGGTCGTCGTGCCCCTGCTCCAGCGGCACCGGATCCTCACCCAGGTCTCCGGGGACCACCTGGAGGTGATCAAACTGATTCCGCCGCTGGTCGTCGACGAGGCGGACGTGGACCGGTTCGTCACCGCCTTCACGGCGGTCATGGACGAGGCCCACGGCGGCGGCGGGCTGATGTGGGACTTCGGGAGGACCCTGGTGAAGCAGGCCGTGGCCCAGCGCTGAGCCGGACGGATCCCTGGTCTTTGCCTCTGAGGCAAGAAACTTGCCTCAGAGGCATGATCCTGGCGCAATGGACGCATGGACCACGTCCCCGGGGACACCGCCCCGGACCCCGCCACCCCCGACGTCCTGCCCGACGTCGCCCCGCAGCTGCGGGCCCTGCGCCGCCGCCGGGGACTCACCCTGGAGGCCGCCGCCCAGCGGGCCGGCCTCTCGCCGGCCCACCTCTCCCGCCTGGAGACGGGGAACCGGCAGCCTTCGCTGCCGATGCTGCTCGCCCTCGCCCGTATCTACGGTACGACGGTCTCCGAGCTCCTCGGCGAGACCCCGCCCGAGCACGATCCCGTCGTCCGGGCCGGCCGCTCCGAGCCCGTCGAGGCCGACGGCTGGATCTACCGCCAGGCCGGCGGTGCCGGGCGCGCGCTCCAGTGCCTGCGCGTCCACGTGCCGTACGCCACCCGGGGCGACATCGTGCGCGTCCACCCCGGCGAGGAGTGGATCCACGTCCTGGAGGGACGGGTGCGGCTCGCGCTCGGCGACGCCGTCCACGTCCTCGATCCGGGGGACGGCGCGCACTTCGACTCGCTCACCCCGCACCGCATCGGCGCCGCCACGTCCGGCGGGGCCGAGCTGCTCTTCGTCCACACCCTGATGCAGAGTCCCGTCGCCGAGCTGTGTCTCGGCGACGGAACCCCGCACCGACGCTGACCCCACGTGCCCCTTCGTCAGAAAAGGACCGAGATGTCCGAGAAGTCACGACCTGTCACCGGCGAGGAGCGCGGGGAAGGCAAGTTCCCCAAGGGGCTGGTCCTCCGTCTCTTCGCGTACCTGATCGCCGGACACCTCTTCGCCGGTTTCCTCTACCTGCTCTTCGCGATGGGCGCGAAGAGCTAGGAGCGGTCCGCGCCTACGCCTCGACGAGGAAGCGCTCCCGCAGCCGCTCACGGGTCTCCGGGGCCAGCTTGAGCCCCTCGGTCAGGTAGGTCTCCACCGAGCCCCAGGTCGCGTCGATCGTCTCGAACGCGGCCCGCAGGTACTCCACCCGCGCGTCGAAGAGCGGGCTCAGCAGCTCCATCACCTCGGGCGACATCGCGTCCGCGGCGGTGGAGCTGCGGCGCACCTTGTAGCGGCGGTGCGGGTCGTTCGACTTCACGTAGTCGGCCTCGATCGCCTCGCGCTCGACGTCGAGGGCGAGCAGCGTGATCGCGATGGAGAGGCCCGCGCGGTCCTTGCCCGCGGCGCAGTGCATCAGGGCAGGGACGCTCTCCTCCGCCATGGAGTGCAGGATCCGGCTGTGCTCCGAGGTCCGCTCGACGATCATCTTGCGGTACGAGTCGGACATCCGGGCGGCCGCCTTGCCGTCGCCCAGGATCTCCCGCAGCTGGGCGATGTCGCCGTCGCGCACCAGCTTCCAGAACTCCTTGCCGTCGGCCGGGTCGTTGAGCGGTATGTTCACGTTCCGCACGCCGGGGAGCTCGACGTCCGCGCCCTCGACCTTGCGGTCGGCCTCGTTGCGGAAGTCGAAGACGGTGTGCAGGCCGAGCGAGGCGAGGAAGGCGGCGTCCGCCTCGGTGGCGTGGGCGAGGTGGCCGCTGCGGAAGAGGCGCCCGGGTCGCACGGCGCGCCCGTCCGTCGTCGGCAGGCCGCCCACGTCCCGGAAGTTGCGGACCTCGGCCAGCTCGGGTTCGTTCGCTTCGGTGGGCGGGACCTGCGGCAGCTGCTGCGTCACGGATGCTCCTGGGGGTCGACGTTCGGGGGCCCGATGCGAGATCGGTGCCTAGGACAATCATCCAGGTGGGAGGGGGTCTGCGCACCCCCTCGGACGGGAATGGGCGATCTGTCCGAAATGAGGGGTAAGGGGGAACACGCCCTGTTTACAGGTGAGATGGGCCGAGCCGCGTGAGCAGGGTCATAGAAGTGACGGATCGTGGCCGAAGGCCCCCGGCAATTGCCGTACGGAAAAAGGAAATCGAAGGACCGTCATCGACGGAGGGTGACCGGAATTCCGCCCGGAATGCGGCCCGTGTAATGCCGGGGGAAATCTGCGGCTTGTTCGCTCCGACCCCGCTCGTCTAGCGTCACCGTCAATCCGGTCGGACCGCCGAATCCTGCCACCGTCCGGAATCCGCACTCATCCCATGCGTGGCAGGAGCGGGGGACCCAGGAAGTACGCCGGTCCCGCGACACAGGACGGCTCGGGGTGAAGCCGCGCGAGAACGCGGCCGGGCATCTCCAGTCCGAACCCGACAGCTCACCTCGTAGGCGCCGGAGAGGAATTCGCCATGCCCGCGAAGGGTAAGCACCGCCGTACCAGGACCAACCCGCTCACGCGTGGACTCGTCGCCGCCGGTACCGGAGGCGCCGTCGTCGCGCTTCCGCTCCTCGGTGCCACCGGGGCCCACGCCGCCGAGCAGGCCGCCCCGGCCGCCGTCCCCGCCCAGGCCGTCAGCGCCGCCGCCCAGGTGAAGGCGCCCGCCGCCCTCCAGGCCGCGCCGACCGCCGCCGCGAAGGCCGCGCCGAAGACGTACTCCGTCGTCAGCGGCGACTACCTGTCGAAGATCGCCGGCGAGCACCACCTCGCGGGCGGCTGGCAGAAGCTGTACCAGGACAACCGCCAGGTCGTCGGCGAGAACCCCTCGCTGATCCTGCCCGGCATGAAGCTCACCCTCGGCGCCAAGAACACCGCGCACGCCGCCCCCAAGCACGTCGCCCCGAAGAGCGCCGCGCCCAAGGCCGCCGCCGAGAGCACGCAGAGCTCCGAGAAGAACGGCGACACCTCGCGCGCCTCGCGCAGCAGCCAGCGCTCCGCCGCCCCGGCCGCCGCCTCCGCCGAGTCGCAGAGCTCGCAGTCCTCGCAGTCCTCGCAGACGTCTCAGTCGTCTCAGTCGTCTCAGTCGGCGGGTGCCGATACCTCCGCGTCCGGCTGGGTCACGCCCGTCGCCGGCGGCGGCTTCTCCACCCCGTACCGCGCCTCCGGCTCCATGTGGTCCTCCGGCTACCACACCGGTGTCGACTTCATCGCCTCCTCCGGCACCACCGTCCGCGCCGTCGGCGCCGGCACGGTCGTCTCCGCCGGCTGGAGCGGCGCCTACGGCAACGAGGTCGTCATCCAGCACGCCGACGGCAACTACTCGCAGTACGCCCACCTCTCCTCCCTCTCCGTCTCGTCCGGCCAGACCGTCAGCGGCGGCCAGCAGATCGGCCTCTCCGGCTCGACCGGCAACTCCACCGGCCCGCACCTGCACTTCGAGATCCGTACCTCCCCGAACTACGGCTCCGACGTCGACCCGCTGGCCTACCTGCGCCAGCACGGCGTCTCCGTCTGACACGCACGCTCCCCGGCGGCCCGGCACACCTGTGCCGGGCCGCCGGCGTATTCCGGCTTGGGAGAATCTTTATCGGTGGCATATGTCACCCGACGTCAACCCTTCCTTACGGTCGCGTAGGTCACATCCGAAAGGGAAGGATGTGCTCCCGTGGCAGACGATTCGAGATCAAGAGACAAGAACGCATTCGGGTCGTACGCGGCGATCGGTGACAGCTTCACCGAGGGTGTCGGAGACCCCGGACCCGACGGGACGTACGTCGGCTGGGCGGACCGCTTCGCGGTCCTGCTCGCCGACGAGCTGCCGGAGCACGACGACTTCCGCTACGCCAACCTGGCCGTACGCGGGCGACTGCTCGACCAGATCGTGGCGGAACAGGTCCCCCGGGCGAAGGAACTCGCCCCCGACCTGGTGACCTTCTGTGCCGGCGGCAACGACATCATCCGGCCCGGCACGGACCCCGACGACGTGGCCGAGCGCTTCGAGCGCGCCGTCGCGGACCTGACCTCCGCCGTCGGCACGGTCATGGTGACCACCGGCTTCGACACCCGCGACATCCCCGTGCTCCGGCATCTGCGCGGGAAGATCGCCACGTACACCGCCCACGTCCGGTCCATCGCGGACCGCTACGACTGCCCGGTCCTCGACCTGTGGTCCCTCAAGTCCGTGCAGGACCGGCGGGCCTGGGACGACGACCGGCTGCACCTCTCGCCCGACGGCCACACCCGCGTCGCCCTGCGCGCCGCCCAGGTCCTCGGCCTGCCGGTGCCCGCCGACCCGGACCAGGCGTGGCCGCCGCGCCCCCCGCGCGGCACGCTGGAGGTGCGCCGCGACGACATCCACTGGGCCAAGGAGTACCTCGTGCCCTGGATCGGGCGCAGGCTGCGCGGCGAGAGCTCGGGCGACCACGTCGAGGCCAAGCGCCCCGACCTCATGCCTCTCTGAGCAGCGACGGGCCGCCGGCCGGGATCCGCTCCAGGACCCCGCCGGCGAACACGTCGTACAGCGGCAGCGTCTCCAGGTGGACGTAGCCGATGTGACAGTCGCAGACGCCGAGGGGGCAGGCCCGGGGACGCAGGGCGGCGCGGTACGAACCGTCGTACAGATTGCCCAGCTCCGCCTTGACGAAGTGGCAGCGCCGTACCGTCCCCTCGCCGTCCACCGAGATCACCGACTCGCCCGTACGGCACGGCAGCCCCGCCGAGCGGTGCGGCCGTCTGCTGTAAGGGAAGAGCGGATCGATCCCCGTCCACTCCTCGGCCTCCGCGTCCGTGTACGTGTGCCCCTCGGCCGCGTTCACCCAGAGGTAGACGTGCGGCGGCAGGTCGGCGCGCAGCCGGCGGGCGTCGTCCCGGTGCTCGGGCAGGCCGACCACACCGACGCTGAACCGGATGCCCCCGTCCGTCAGCTCGCGGCACTTGCCGAGGAAACGCTCGTACGGCGTCTGGCCCGGGTGGTACGTGCACCACAGGGCGACGCTCGCCGGGTCCGCCTCCGCCAGCCAGTCCGTCCGGCAGCTCAGATTCGTCTGGATCGCCACCCGCTCGACGTGCGGCAGTCGCGACAGGTCGACGAGCGCCCGCCGGTACCAGGAGCGCACGAGACCCTCGCCCCACGGGGTGAAGAGGATCCGTAGCCGGTCGCCGGTCTGCCCGGCGGCCCACCCGGTGAACCGGTCGAGCGCGGCCCGGTCCGCGCGCAGCTGCTCGCGGCTGTCCCGGCGCTTGGCGAAGGGACAGTAGGGGCAGTCGAAGTCGCAGGAGGCGAGCGGGCCGCGGTAGAGCAGCGTCAGATCCATGCCCGCCCCTACTTCGGCTCGTACGCGGCCATGGCGGCCCGCACGTCGGGCGAGAACAGCTCCGGGCCGAGCCCGTCCGAGTACGCGAGCCCCTCAGGCGAGAGCCGGAGCAGCCCCGCGGGGGCGTCCGCGTCGAGCCAGCCGAGGGCCTCGAACCGGGCCAGCTCCACGGGGAAGTCCGTGAACGGCGAGGAGCCGAACCGCTCCTCGTAGCCGGTGACCGGCATGCCCTCCGCCTGGAGCAGCGACTGGAGCAGATGGCGGCGGCGGGCCTCCTCCGCGTCGACCCACCGGCCCACCTCGACGCGCGAGAAGTCCTCGGTCTCCGTGTAGGCGTCGATGATCGAGCGGATCTCGCGCATGTCGACGGCGTAGTCGAAGGAGTAGTGCAGCGCCGACGTGTACGAGCGGGCGCCGCAGCCCAGACCGATCATCCCGTCCGTCTGGCAGGCGTAGTCGTCCGGGCCGAGGGGAGCGGCGTCCGTCCGCCGGAACATCCGCATCGACACCTGCTCGTACCCC
This sequence comes from Streptomyces sp. NPDC056169, assembly GCF_042268445.1. NCBI lineage: Bacteria > Bacillati > Actinomycetota > Actinomycetes > Kitasatosporales > Streptomycetaceae > Streptomyces > Streptomyces sp. NPDC056169. Next base: position 89,156 of record NZ_JBHJUO010000018.1, read on the forward strand.
TGCGCGCGGAGGTGGTCCCGGCCGTACCGGTAGAGGCGCAGCCGCCGCTCGTCCCACTCGCGGTCGGCGTCGGGGGAGATCCGGCCGAGGCCGGTGAGCGGGCGCACGTACAGCGGGTAGAGGTACAGCTCCTCGGGCTGCCAGGCGAGCGCCGCGTCGAGCGAGGAGCGCCAGGACTGCTCGGTCTGTCCGTCGATCCCGTAGATGAGGTCGATGTTGAGGACGGGCACGCCGGTGTCCCGGATCCGGCCGAGGGCGGCCTCGACGTCCGCGCGCCGCTGCGGCCGGACCGCCGCCCGGGCCTCCGCCTCCACGAAGCTCTGCACCCCGATGCTGAGACGGGTCGCGCCCCGCTCGGCGAGGACCGCGAGCCGGTCGGCGGTCGCGGTCGCGGGGGAGGTCTCGACGGAGAGCGGCACCGCCCGCAGGTCGACCCCCATCCGCTTCTCGGCGATGTCGCACAGCCGCTCCAGCTCGCCGGCGGTGAGGAAGGTGGGCGTGCCACCGCCGAACGCGGCCGTCGCGAACCGCACCGGAGCGCCGTCCCCCCGGGGGTCGCCGAGCGCCTCGCGGACCGCCGTGGCCTGGCGGTCGAGGGCGTCGAGATAGCGGGTGGTCAGCTCGTCGGGCGCGCCGATGCGGGTGAAGAGGTTGCAGAAACCGCAGCGGACCTCGCAGAACGGTATGTGCGCGTAGAGGGAGAGCGCGTCCTTCGGCTCCGCCTCCCAGAGGGCGCCGAGGGAGGGCCGGTCGGGGAGCGCGCGGTACGCCGTCTTGTGCGGATACGCGTAGACGTAGCTGCGGTACGGGTGGGGGGTGGTGGTCTCGCTCATGCCGTCGCCTCCAGCGCGGGGCCGTCCAGGACGAACTGCGCGTACGGCACGGTCCACACGACCTCGTGGCCGAGCCGGTGGCCGGTGTGGCCGTCCTCCCCGTACGCGGTGCCGTGGTCCGAGCAGACGATCGCGAAGCAGGGGCGCCGGCTGCTCATCGCGGCGAAGAGCCGTCCGATGTGCCGGTCGACGTATTCGAGGGCCGCCGCGTGGGTGGCCCGGGAGTCCCCGGCCTCGCGGGTCGCCCCCGGCAGATGGAACCAGTTGGGCTGGTGCAGCGCGGACACGTTGACGAAGAGGAAGAGCCGCCGTTCGCGGGGGAGCGCGGCGACGACCTCCTCGGCGCGGTCCACCTGGGACGCGAAGGACGTCGGGGACGCGACGCCGAAGGACGGCTCCCAGTGACTCTCCTGGAACAGGCCGGGGAGGACGGAACCGAGCGGCGGCTGCTTGTTGAAGAAGCCCACCCCGCCGACGCAGACCGTCCGGTAGCCCTCGCCCGCGAGCCCCGAGACGAGGTCCGGGGTGTCGTGGACGTACGTGCCGTCGGCGGTCGACTCGCTGCCCGCGAACCGGGCCGCGAAGAGGCGGGGATGCGGCCCGGGAGCGGCCGGGGTCGGCAGGAAGCCCGCGAAGATCGCCTGGTGGGAGGCGTATGTGAAGCTGCCGGGCGCGTGCCGCCGCTCCCAGACCCCGCCCGGCAGGTGCCGGGCCAGGTGCGGGATGCGACCCTCGGCCGCCAGCTCGGCCGCCACGTCGTACCGCAGCGTGTCGAGGGTGACCAGGAGCAGGTCGTGGCTGCCGACGATCGCGTTCATGTCGGGCTGATTCACGTGGTGCTCGTTCCTGTGGTGCGGGGGGTCGCGTGGGTGAGGCGGGGGTCGGCGTGGGTGTGGCGGGCGTCGGTGGTGTGGGGGAACTGAGCGGCGACCTGCGCCGCGTACGTGTCGAGGCCCTCGGCGCCGCTGCCCGGCAGTCCCGTGAGCCTCGGCAGCAGATCGCCGAAGGCGTTGACCTCGCCCACCGCGAAGCGGCGCCAGCCGGTGGCGGGCAGCAGGTCGACGCCCACGCACCGGGTGCCGGGGAAGGCGGCGGCGGCCCGCTCGCACACGCCCAGCGCGTCCTCCCACCGTCCGCCTGCCGCGGCGATCGCGGCCCGGGCCGCGGCCAGGTCGCCCCGGGCGCCGCCCAGATGCAGATTGGTCATGGGGGAGCGGCTGGTGCGGACGACGGCATGGGTGGCCCGGCCGTCGATCACCACCACTCGCAGGTCGGCGGCCCGCCCGTCCTGCGTGGCCTTCGGCAGCCAGCGCTCGACGTGCAGCCCGTCGGGGGCGAGGGCGTCCACGATCGCGGCGATCTCCCGCTCGCTCGTGTAGCGCCGTACTCGCAGGGAGTTGAAGAGGCGTCCGTCCGGGCCGCGCTCCACCGAGGTGGTCGCCTGGATCCTGCCCGCGCCGTTCGTCTCCACCGCGAGCACCCCCGAGGCGGACGAGCCGTGTGCGAGCTTCACGAACATCCGCCGCAGCCCGGCCGTGTCGAGCAGCGACCGGAGGTCCGTCCAGCCGCCCACGGCCGGTGCGTCGGGGCCGGAGGTCGGCGAATCGGGCACCGGCACACCGGCCGCCCGCAGCCGGCCGTGGCTCAGCCGCTTGTCGAACAGGACCGCGAGCTCGCCGGGGTCGTCGACCAGGGACGCACCCGCCTCCGCCACGGCCCCCGAGAGCTCGGAGACGGCGGCGGTGAACCGGGTGTACCAGTGACCGGAGCCCTCGACGCGGGCCGGGTCGTCGACCCCGCGCAGCAGCCGGTCGGCCTCCGGATCCTCACCGGGGGAGTCGATGCGTACGGTCTCGCCGGCGGCGAACCGCGCCCGGCCGCCCAGCACGTCAGGCCAGGACACCACCCGCGCCCCGGGGAGCCCGGCGGACCGCAGCGCGTCCTGGAAGAACGCGACGCGGCGGCCCGCCGGATCGCCGACCACGACGAGGCGCGGGGCGGTGGTCATTCGGCTACCGCGACGTACCGGTAGACCCTGTCGCCGTCGTCCTCCGCGTCCTGCGGGTCATCGAGGTCGACCGTGACGCCGTGCGGGGCGAGCGCGGCCCGGACCCGCTCACGCATGGCCTCCGACAGGTAGTGGTGGGAGAGGTCGAGGTGGGTGAGGTGGGTCAGCGGCTGCCCGTCGAGGAGGGCCGCCGCGCCCTCGTCGGTCAGGACGCCCATGGAGAGGGCGAGCCGCTCGATCCGGGCGACGACCGGGGCACCGGCCACGGCCGCGGCGACCTCGTCCTGGATGACGCTGTTGCACAGGCCCAGGCGCCGCAGGGCGGGGAAGCCCGTGCCGGCGAGCAGGGGAGCCAGGTCCTCGACGGTGCTGTCGCCGCCGTACTCGTCGGTGCCGAGCCAGAGTTCCAGGTTCTCCAGGGCGGGCAGCTCGCTGCCGGCGATCCCGCGCACGACCTCGGCGTGCAGGCCGCCCGTCTCGACGACCAGGGTCTCCAGGGCGTCGTGCCGGACCGAGGGGAAGGCCAGCGCCGTGCCCCCGCGCACCCCGAACTCCCGCAGGGCGGGGTAGGCGGCGAGCAGCGGCGTCACATCGGACTGGATGATCCACGAGATCTCGCAGTCCTCGCCCGTCATGTCGCCGAGGAACACCGCGCGCAGGCCGGTGAGCCGGTCGGCGGCGGCGACCAGCGCCGCGACGATGGGGGCGGACGAGTCCTCGTACGCCTCGTCCCAGCCGCCGACGACCAGCGCGCGCACCCGCGCGGGATCGACCGTCTTGAGGAACCGCTCGAACTGCGGCTCCCAGAGCTCGTCCTCGGGCTCGCTGTACGTCGGGGCGGAGATCCGCCAGGCGACGGCGGCCGCGTCGGGCAGCGCGGCGGGCGCGGTCCCGTCCGCGTCGGCACTCGGGAAGTCGAACACGGGAAGGCCGTGGAAAACCTGCTGGTATTTCCCGATGGTCATGGCGGTGCTCCAGACAACGGACGACGTTGATCGGCTGATGCCAAGAGTTCTACCAAGCGGCACCGACAACGCCGTTCGCCGGGGGCCGCTCCACCGGGCTCGGGGCGAGGATCCGACCGATTGTCAGACCCGGCCTCTAGCGTCGTTCTCGTGTTCGGGCGAAGCGCGCCGAACGGGGAGGGGAGAGCCATGTACCGGCAGGGAGACGTGCTGATCGCGCCCGTCGACGAGACGGCCGTACCGGCCCGGGCGAAGGCCGCGGCGGGGGAGCCGAGGGACGCCAGGGGCCGCTTGGTCCTCGCCCTCGGCGAGGTCACCGGGCACGCCCACGCGATTCCCGGACCCGGGCGGCTCGTGCGGGAGTCGGGGCCCATCGGCCCGCTGCTGCTCGAACTGCCCGAGGGCGGCCGGGTGGTGCACGAGGAGCACGCCCCGATAGCCCTGCCCAAGGGCTGGTACCGGGTCGTGCGGCAGCGGGAGTACGTGCCCGGCGCCTACCGGATCGTCGCGGACTGACGACCCGACGGGCGTGAAGGGACGTGAGGGGCTCGACATGGGCAAGGACGAGGACTCGGGGGACATCGGCATGAACATGAACCGCACCACCGCACAGGACACGTGGCGGGCCGTCGCCGCGGCCACCGGACCGGCCGATCGCGCCGCCGCCGAGGCCGGCATCCGGCTCGCCTACCGCACGGCGGGGCTCGCCGAGCCCGCGCGCGTGCTCTGGGCCGACTCGCCGCTCGCGGCGGCAGCGCTCGTCAGGGGGCTTGACGACCCGGGCCGTTCGGTACGGGACGAGGTGCGCACCCGGCCCTGGGCCGATGAGCGGCGGCGCCTCCACGACGAGCTCGGCCCGGCCGGCTGGGCGGCGCACTGGCAGGCGACCGGCGCGGGGCTCTGGGACCTCACGCGGGAGCTCGCCGAGCGGATCCGGGCCGGGGTGACGGAGGCCGCGGCGGAAAGGGTCACCGACGGGACCGCGCGGGAGGCGACCGCCGTGCGGCTCGTGCTGTTCGACGCGGTGCTCGGCCAGCACGACGCCGCCTGGCTCGCCGCGTTCGACGGGCGGGGCGAGCGGCTCGCGGGGCTCGCCGCCGTCGCCCGGCACGCCGGCTGGTGGTGGCCCTACGAGAACGTCGCCGTGGTCTGCGAGCGCCCGGTGGAGCTCCACCGGGACGAGGCCGGGCGCCTGGACCGGGGAGACGGCCCGGCGCTCGCGTACCCCGACGGCTTCGCCCTCCACGCCTGGCGGGGCATGCCGGTGGACGCCGACTTCCTGGCCGATCTCGCCGACCTCACCCCCGAGCTGATACGCGAGGAGGAGAACGCCGAGCTGCGGCGCGTGATGCTGGAGTACTACGGCTACGACCGCTACCTCGCGGAGTCGGGCGCCCGCCACGAGCACCGCGACGAGACGGGCGTCCTGTGGCGCGTCGAACTGGCCGACGACGAGGACGTGGTGATGGTCGAGGTGGTCAACTCCACCCCCGAGCCGGACGGCAGCCACCGCACCTACTGGCTGCGGGTGCCGCCCTCGACCCGGACCGCGCGGGAGGGCGTGGCCTGGACCTTCGGGCTGGACTCCGCCGCGTACGAGCCGCTCGTCCAGACCTGAGCGGGGCCCGGGGCGGGGTCCCGGCTGGTACGGAGAGGTGAAGGGGGCCGCCGGTCAGGAGTGGCGTGCGGGAGGCGACGGCGCCGGGTGCTGGGATGTGCCCGCCGGGGCTCCGGCACCCACCCCTGAAGGGACCGCCTGTGACGACCCGCCAGCACCGGACCGCCCGTACCGCGACGACGACCCGCGCGCCCGTGACGCGCCGCACCGCTCGGCTGCTCGCCGCCACCGCCGTGCTCGGCGGGCTGCTGGCCGGCACGGCGGCCCCCGCCCTGGCCGCCGCGCCCGGGCCGGCCGCTCTCCGCACCGCGGCTCCGGCGGCCGCGCCCGCCACGGTCTCCGTCACCGGGACGGGCCGGGCGTCCGCCGCACCGGACCTGGCGATCCTGTCCGTCGGGGTCGAGGCCGCCCGTAAGACGGCCAAGGAGGCCATGGCGGCGCAGAGCGCCTCGGCCGAGGCGCTCCTCGGCGTGCTGCGCAAGCGGGGGATCGCCGACCGGGACATCCGGACCGACAGCCTCTCGCTCTCCCCGGTGTACACGCAGAGCGCGGACGGGGAGAGCAAGGTGACCGGCTACCAGGCCGGACAGTCCTTCTCCGTGAAGATCCGCGACCTCGACAGCACCGGGCAGGTCATCGGCGCCGTCAACGACGCCATCGGGGACGCGGGCCGGATCAACGGCGTCGTCTTCGACGTCGCCGACCCGTCGGCGCTGCGGACGAAGGCGCGTGAGGCCGCCTTCCAGGACGCGTACGACAAGGCCTCGCAGCACGCGCGGCTCAGTGGACACCGGCTCGGCCGGCTGGTCTCGCTCAGCGAGGGCGACTCGGTGCGTCCCGGCTCCGGCGCGGTGCCCCCGATGGCAGCGGACGAGCCGGGCGTCCCACTGGCCCCGGGCGAGATCGAGGAGCAGGTCACCGTCTCGGCGGTCTTCGAGCTGCTCTGACGCCGCCGAGGTCCGCTCCGGCGGCTACGGGCCGGGCGGCTCCTCCGGCCCGCCGTGATCCCGCGCCCGGTCCCCTTCCCGTGTCCCGTCCTCGTCCGGTGCGCCGCCCCGTGTCTCCTCGGGCAGGTCCAGTCCCAGTTCCCGGGCGAGGGCGGCGTCCGCCCACCGCAGCAGCGTGGCGCGCGAGAGGGAGCCGGCGTACGCCGTCGTCTGGACCGCGAGCCCGTCGAGGAACGCGGTGAGCCGCCAGGCCGCCGCGGTCGGATCCGCACAGCGGAACTCGCCGGCCGCGACCCCCTCCGCGATCACCCGGGCGAGCGCCGCCTTCCACTCCCGGTCCAGCGAGGCCGCGACCTCGCGCAGCTCGGGGTCGCGCAGCGAGGCGGCCCACCCCTCGATCCACAGCCGCCAGCCCTTGGCCTGGCCGGTCGGCGCGTACCAGCGCACGGCGGCGCGCAGCCGGCGGACCGCCGTCGAGCGCCGTCCGAGCAGCTGTCGCAGGCGGGCGAGGTCGCCCTCGGCGGCGTGCGAGAAGGCGGCGCCGACCAGCTGTTCCTTGGTCGAGAAGTGGTAGAGCACGAGGGCGTTGCTCACCCCGAGGGCCGAGGCCACGTCGGAGATCCGGACGGCTGTGACGCCCCGGGCCTCGATCTGTTCGACGGCGGCCCGCAACAGCTCCTCCCGCCGCTCCGCCACGCTCAACCGCACTCTCGCCACGTCGGGCAGCCTACACAGCACATGACGCGGGCATGATCGTCGCGGAGCCCGGCGCGCGGAGCCCGGAGCCCGGCGCGCGGCCTGGGAGCGGCTCGGGCCGGGTCGAACCGGATCGGCCCGGCTCCGACAGCCTCCGACCGGCTCGGACCGGGTCGGGACGGCTCAGTACCAGCCGTAACGCTCGGCGATCAGCGGCAACCGCTCCGCGACCAGCGCGTGCGCCGCGGCGCGCGGGCTCGTGCCGTCCGCCGCCGCCCGGTCGAGCATGCCGCCCACCAGCTCCCGCATGGACCGCCGGACCCGGTCGAAGGCCTGCCCGGCGTCGGCCTCGATGTCGCCGAAGAGCGTCCACCACCACCAGGCGTTGGTGCACGAGTTCACGACCACGTCGGGCAGCACGGTCACCCCGCGCGCGGCGAGGGCCTCCTCGGCCTCCGCCAGGACCGGCATGTTGGCCGCCTCCGCGATCCAGCGGGCCGTGATCCGTCCCTGGTTCCAGGCGTCGATCGCGTACGAGACGGCCGCCGGCACCAGGACCTCCGCGTCGACCGCGAGCCAGGCGTCCCGGGGCTCCTCCCGGTCGCCGGGCCGCAGGGCCGTGCGGTCGACCGCGCCGTGGGCGTCGCGGGCGGCGAGCAGCGCCTCGACGTCGAGGCCGTCGGGGTTCACGATCGTGCCCCGGACGTCGGCGACGGCCACCACCCGCAGCCCGGCCCTGGCCAGGAACCGGGCGGCCGCCCCGCCCATCGTGCCGAGCCCCTGCACCGACACCCGGGTCCCGGCATGCGCCCGCCCGGCCCGGTCGAGGGCGACGAGCACGGACTCGGCGACACCGAGCCCGCCGACCAGTTCGTCGAGCCCGATCCCGTCCACCTCGATCGCGAACGCGTCGGCGAGCCGCTTCCGGGCCGTCGCCTCGTCGTCGAGGAGCGGGTACACCGCCTGCACGGACGAGACCAGCCCGGCCTCGGCCGCGGCCCGGTCCACCAGGTCCTGGGTGAGCCCGAGGTCCTCCCCGGTGGTCCAGAACCGCTCGATGTACGGCCGCATGGCCCGCAGATAGCGCACGAGGACGCCGTACGCCTCGGGGGAGCGGGGATCGCAGTCGATGCCGCCCTTGGCGCCGCCCAGCGGGACGTAGCGGGCCTCGGGGTCGTAGTGCAGGGCCTCCTTCATGGTCATGCCGCGGGCGAGCCCGGTGACCTCGGCCACCGTGCACCCCTCGCGCATCCGCAGGCCGCCGCTGGCCACCCCGCGCACCAGCCGGTCGACGACCAGATGGCCCCGGCGGCCGGTCACGTGATCGGTCCAGTCGACGGACAGCAGGGGGGTGGGGCTCATCGCGGGTCTCCTCGGAGGGGCTGGTGCGGAACGAGGGTTTTACTGAACAGCGATTCAGTATGACCGGCCTTCCCGGCCGTCAGCGGCGCGGGCCGCCCATAATGGAACGACCCCCAGAGATCAGGAGGTCCTGTGACCGGTACCGGCTCCGACCGTTCCCCACGGGCTCGGCTGCGCGCGCTGCGCCCCGAGTCCTTCGGCGCGGACCCCGCGGGCGCGCGCCTCGCCCGCATCCGCCGCTCGCCGAACTTCGCGGACGGGATCTTCCAGAACCCCGAACCGGCCCGCCGCGGGCCCTCGGGCTCCACCCTGGAGTTCGCCAAGATCTACTTCGAGAAGGAAGGACGCGCGCGCCGAGCCCCCACCGGCACGATCCCCGTCCATCCCACCACCGTCGCCGACCTGGCCAAGGCGCCGGTCACCGGGCTGCGCCTCACCTGGATGGGGCACTCCGGCGTCCTCGCCGAGATCGACGGGCACCGGGTCCTCTTCGACCCGGTCTGGGGAGACCGCTGCTCCCCCTTCCCCTTCGCCGGCCCGAAGCGGCTCCACCCGGTGCCCGCGCCCCTCGCGGCGCTCGGCCCGGTCGACGTCGTCGTGATCTCGCACGACCACTACGACCACCTCGACCTGCCGACGATCAAGGCGCTCGCCACCACCGACACCGTCTTCGCGGTGCCGCTCGGCGTCGGGGCGCACCTGGAGCGCTGGGGCGTGGCCGCCTCCCGCCTCCACGAGCTGGACTGGAACGAGTCCACCGAGATCGGCGCGCTGCGGCTCACGGCCACCCCGGCCCGCCACTTCTGCGGCCGGGGCATCCGCAACCGGCAGCACACGCTCTGGGCCTCCTGGGTCGTCCAGGGCCCCGAGCACCGGATCTTCCACAGCGGGGACACCGGCTACTTCTCCGGCTTCAAGGACATCGGCGCCGCCCACGGCCCCTTCGACGCCACCATGATCCAGATCGGCGCGTACTCGGAGTTCTGGACCGACATCCACATGACTCCCGAGGAGGGCATGCGGGCCCATCTGGACCTCCAGGGCGGTGCGGCGTCCGGCGTCATGCTGCCGATCCACTGGGGCACGTTCAGCCTGGCATTCCATGCGTGGGCGGAGCCGGGGGAGTGGACGCGGGACGTGGCGGAGGAGGCTGGCCAGGCGGTGGCGTTCCCGCGGCCTGGTGAGCCTTTCGAGCCGGCGGGGAAGTTGCCGGGGGAGGCGTGGTGGCGGGCTGTGTCCCGTCCGATCGCGCGCCCGTGGCGCCGCCCCCGGGGTGCCGAGATCGAGGCCGAGAAGCGCAGCGACGATCTCGACCTTGCGGGCGAGCGGTGACATCGACCGGGGAAGACCGTGCCGAGGTCGTGCGGATGCTGGAGCGTCTTCCGGCTGAAGGGCGTGATCGTGTGCTGCGGGCCTTGGACGGGGCGCCCCGCGGAGTGCGTTCTGTCGTCGCTCAGCAGTTCAGGCCGTTGCCGACTGCGAGGGGATCGTCGCGAGTTGTGGTCCGAACGCGCATCGTGGACGGCTGAACCGCGGCCTTGAGTACGGGCTGATCGCGGTCTACGACTTACGGGACCTGGCTCACGAGGGCGGCTGTGCCGGTGTGAGCCAGGTCCCGTCCGCGATCGCGAGGTGACGGCGAAGTCCGTCGGTCACTCAGGATCGGCGTAGGACACGTACTTCGGCGACGGCGCGTATCCAGTCATGGTGAACGGCTTGAACTCCTCATCCGTCAACATGCGGTGGACGAATTCGGAGGTGCTCATCCGGTAGGTGTGCCATTCCTCCGTGTGGTCCGTTCGCGCGACGATCGGCCAGTTCTCCGGATCCAGGTCGTTCGCGAGCCAGAAGTACTCGTACCCCTCGGCTGCCGCCCCCGCCCACCTGATGAGCCCCTCTTTCCCGGGGGCGTAGATCCGGTAGGGGTCGTAGACACTCTCGGCCTCGGGAAAGCTATCGAGCGCACGATGGAGCCGCCGCAGGCTGTCGATCACCTCCAGGTGAGTACCGCCCTTCGACGTGTAGAGATACAGAAAGCCATTGAACTCACCCCGGCCGAACACCTCGCACAACTGCTTGAAATCCGCCGGAAGCGGCGTGCCCAGTTCCGACTCCACCGTCGGCCAGTCGACGTGTACGTCTTCCGACCGGCGGCCGACTGCTTCCAGGATCTGCTGGACCCATGACATCTGCACAACGCTCCGCTTCTTGTGGGGGAATCGAAGGTGGCTCCGTCCCCGAGCACGCACCGGTGCTCGGGGACGGAGCCCGTTCTCAGGTTACCGCGACGACCTCTTCCCTCTCATCGAGGTCATGGCACGTTCGGTATCGAAATGGCCTTTGACTGTCCGGTGGTCAGACTGGTCCATCTGATGGAGATGCTGGCCGGGATCGGACTGTCCCCGACGTAGTTGGCATCGGATTGGTAGTAGATCGTCTCACCGGCCTTGACTCGGGCGGCGACCTCGTTCTCGAAGCTCGACATGACCGGGGAGTTCGCCTCGTTGTACAGGGGCACCAGATTGCGCATGTCGGTGCCACTGCCACCGAGTTGCTTGCCGATCAGATGGCCGCGCTGAACGTAGTCGAGTCCCTGCCGGTCAGCATTCTGGCGGCTGTAATAGCCCTTGGGAATCTTCGACCAGTCGATCGGGAACTGGGTACGGGTACCGTAGATCTTCGACGTGACCCCCGGGAACGCGTCCGAACCGTCGTCCTTCTCGTAGTTGTAGTCCCCGGCCGTCAGGCAGGCGCGCCCGCCCTGTGCTCGGCCCTGCCCGTCGAGAGGCAGGTAGTAGATCGCACTCTGGCCCTTGCTGCAGTTGTCCTGCCGCAGAGCCAGGTCGGCGTACGGCCGCCACTCGACGTCCTTGTCCGGAGTGGTGAGGCGTCCGAGGTTGTAGTTGTACTCCTCGCCGATCTCCGACTCACGGGACGCTGTCGACGACCCGTCGAGGTCGAAACCGAGCGTATCGAAGAAGACGTAGGCCGCCGTGCCGATTCCCGACGCCTTGCTGAGGAACCTCAGCGCGCCGGAACCCCCGGACGCCGCCTTGGTGGCGGCGTCGTCCACCTCGTTGGCCGCGCTCTTCAGCCAGTCGCTCGCGGTGTCGGCCACGGTGGAGCAGACGCCGCAGTCGAAGTGTCCGTCGATCTCGACGCTGCTGGCCGGGTTGCCGCCGCCGAAGGCGTACCGGTTTCCGGTGAACGGGTCGTTGCCGAGGTTCATGTCGGCGAGTGCCCCGTTGTACATGTCCCGGGTGGTGAAGCGGTTGAGCCCCGGGTTGTAGTTGCGGAAGCCCATGTCGTAGGTGCCGGACTGGGCGTCCCACCGCTTGGAGTTGAAGCGGTAGGGGTTGTAGGCCTCCTTCGTCGGGTCGGCGGTGTCGGGCTTGTCGATACCGGTGAAGTCGTCCTTGTCGTCCGAGCCGTAGGCGGTGTAGCCGTAGGTGGCCTTGGTGTCACCGTTCTTGTCCGTGAGCGTCTCGACGTCGGTGTGGCTGTTGTAGCCGTAGTAGCCGTCCTCCGACGTGCCGTCGGTGTTGTGCTTGACCTGCGACAGGCGCTCGCCCCACGGGCTGTACTGGTACGACTTGGTGACCTTGCCGGCGACCTCCTCACCGAGCACCTCACCGGAGAGGCCCAGGTAGGTGAAATCGGTCGTCTTCCCGTCCGACGTCTTCGACGACGTGCGGTCCAGCGGGTCGAACGTGTACTTCGTCGACTTCAGTACGCCCGCGCCGTCCGCCTTCTGGGACTCCACGACGTGGTCGAAGCCGTCGTACACGCTCCGCTCGATGACCTTGCCGCCCGCGGTGACCGTCTCGAGACGGCCGAACGGGTCGTAGGTGTAGGTCGAGCTCTGGCCGCCCACGGCGGCACTCTGCAGCCGGTTGCGGTCGTAGTCGTACGTGGTCGTGGTGTTCTTGACCGTCTGGCTGATGACGTTGGCGTTGTCGTCGTGGACGTAGATGTCCGTCCCCGCGCCGTTGCCCGTCTTGACGGTCTTGGTGAGCCGGTCGACCGGGTCGTAGGTGTAGTCCGTCGTGGAGTCGAGGAACGCCGCGTGGTTGTCGGCGTTCATCTTCTTCGCGACGTCCTGCGCCTTGTTGCCGTTGGCGTCGTAGGCGTAGGTGTGGGAGGCGACCAGCGTGCCGTTGGGCTTCTTCTCCGTGGTCGTCTTCTCGGCTCCGTCGAGGAGGTACGTGTGGTCGACGGTGTTGCCGTTGGCCTTGGTCTCCTTCAGCTTCTGGCCGCGGGCCGTGTAGGTGTACGACGACACCTTGGGCGAGGTGTCCGTGGCCGACTTGCCCACGGAGACCGTCTTGACCAGCTCACGCAGGTCGTAGGTGTACTTGGCGAACTGGTCGGGGTGCGTGACGGTGTCGGTCTGGCCGTTGACGTCGTAGGTGAAGGACGTGACCTTCTTCTCCTGGCCGGCCAGCGCCTCGGTCACCTTCTGGACCTGGTTGAGGCCCGTGTACGCGACCGTGTATGCGTCGACCTTCGTGCCGGAGGAGGTGTCGCCGATCGACGTCATGTTGCCGTTGACGTCGTAGGCGTACGTGAAGGAGTTCTTCTCCGTGTCCGTCTCACCGGTGGTGTCCCGGACGAGCTTCACACCGTCCGCGACGACCACGCCACCGCTGCTCTGGGCGAGCTTGAGCTTGGTGTCCTCGCCCTGCTTGAGGCTGTAGGAACCGAGCGACACCCACGTGCCGGCGGACGCGTTCTGGTCCTTCGTCGCCGACGGCTCGGTCGTCGTGCCGTGGGTCAGCGTGTACGTGGCGGCCGTCGCCGCGCCGGTCACCTTCGGGTACTTCACATACGCGGTGTACGTGCCGTCCTTCGGGATGTGCAGGGTCCAGGTGAACGCGTCCGTACCACTGCCCGTTGCGTGCGTGCGGTGGTCGTAGCCGTGCTGCCCGGTGAGGTCGCCCGTTGCCCACGTACCGGTGGAGGAGACGTTCTGGGCGTCCGAGTTGTCGACGAGGACCACGCTCTTGCCGACCGGCACACCGTCGTCCGACTTCGACTTCAGGCTGCCGTCGACGTAGTAGGTCCACGCCATGGTGCGGTCGGAGGATCCGCCCGCCGAGGTGAGCGTGCGCCGCACCTGCTGGCCCATGTCGTTGTAGTCGAACGTGGTGACGATGTCCCACGGGTCCGTGGCGGACTTGGTCCAGCCGTTGTCGAAGTAGGTGTACGTGGTGTCGTTGCGGACCGTCTCACCCTCCGACGGCGGCGAGGAGCTCTTCACCACGCGGCCCACCGCGTCGTAGGTGGTCTCGGTGTAGACGTCCGCCTTGTTGTGACGGGCGTCGTTCGGGTCGTACGGCTGGTACTTCCGCTTCGGACGGTTCAGCTCGTCGTACGTCGTGCGGACCGCGAAGTCGTCGGCGCCGGCCGTGGCCGTGCCGCGCGGGGTGATCACCCGGGTCGTGTTGCCGACCTGGTCGTACTCGAACTTCGTCGAACGCGTCGTGGTGCCCTCACGGGGGACCGTGACTTCGGTCTGCTTGCCGCGCTCGTCGTAGGTGATGGTGGTGGTGTTGTTCTCCTTGTCCGTCGTCGAGACGACGAGGCCGTCCTTGTCGTAGGACTGCTTGGTGAAGTTGCCGGCCGCGTCCGTGACCTGCACGGCCCGGTGGTTCAGGTCGTACAGCGACGAGGACGTGAAATCGTCCGGGTCGGCGGTGGCGTGCTTCTTCGGGTCGATGACCTTGTTGACGTTGCCCACGCTGTCGTAGGCGTAGGTGATCTTGTGGCCCTCGGCGTTCGCGACCGCCGTGAGCTGGTAGATCGCGTCATAGGTGTTCGAGGTCATGTGATCGGTGGCGTCCGACGTCGTCAGCGAGCCCCGGGGCTCGGTGGACGTCTTCAGGTTTCCGACCTTGTCGTAGGTGTACGTCGACGTGCGCGGATCGGTGGTGTTGTTGGCCGGCGCGGTCGCCGACACCACCTGGTCCGCCGCGTCGTAGACCGCCGTGGATACCGCGCCGTTGGGCGCGGTCGACTTGGTCACGTTGTCGTTGGCGTCGTAGACGGGAGCCGGCGAGGTGATCAGCACGCCGGTGGCCTGGTCCTTCGGCTGGCTGGAGACCAGCGGGCGTCCGAACGTGTCGTACGTCTGCGTGGTCTTCTTCCCCAGCGGGTCGACGACCTCGGTGACCTGGCCGCGCTCGTCGTACACGTACGACATCGAGTTGTTCAGCGCGTCCGTGATCTTCGCCGGATAGCCATGGGGTCCGAAGCCGCTGTTGACAGTCGGACGCCCGTTGGCGTCGGTCGCCTTGGTCAGCTGGCCGTAGGAGTCGTACTCGTACGAGGAGGTGTAGTCACCGGCCGTTGTGGTGGCGACGCCCTTGGGGTCGGTGACCGTCTTCAGGTTGCTGAACGAGTCGTACCCGAACTGCCACTTGCGGCCCTCCGGAGAGGTCTTGGTGACGAGGTCCGCCGCGTAGCCGTCCACCCGGGTCCGGTACTCGAATCTCGTCGAGTTCGCCGGGAACACGCCGGGCGCGCAGTCCGAGGACGGCGGGACACCGGCCTTGTTGTTCTCCGCGTCCCGTGACCACAGGGGGTAGCCGGTCTTCTGGTCGTAGCAGTACGCCGCCTTCGCGCCGTTGTTCTCCTCCAGGTAGGTGACGTTGTTGTCCGCGTCCCAGCCCATTTTGGTGACCTGGGAGTTGGCGTTCGTCGTCTGCACACCGCGGCCGAAGTCGTCGATGACGTACTTGGTCGCGTGCGACTCGGCGTCGGTGGCGGTGGTGTCGGTGAACTTGGTGTTGCCGGCGTTCGCGGCGTAGGTGAAGCCCGTGGCGCCCTGGAGACGGTCGGTGATCGTCTTGGTCCACCAGTGGTACTTCGGGTCGTCGCCGGTCTGCGGGTAGTTGTACGTCAGCTGGGTGGCGTTGCCGCGCGGGTCGGTGGCCTTGACCAGCTTGACGTTCTTGTTGCCCTGGGTGGCGTCGTACTCGAAGGCGAACACCTTCGGCTGGGTGGAGCCGGCACCGTTGGTGAACTTGGTGAGCAGGCCCTTGTCGGAGTACTCGAAGGTGGTCTTGCGGCCCCCGATGTCGGCCATCGACTTGATGTGGTCGATGATCTTCGGGTTGTTGCTGTCGGCCTTGGAGTAGTACTCGACCGTCAGCGACTGCCGTCCGGCGGGGTCGGTGATGTACTTGAGGAACTTGGTCGGCTTGTTGTTCGACTTGCGTTCCTCGTAGGTGTACGTCTGCGTGTTGCCGTTCTTGTCGACCAGCGACGTCATGTAGCCGTCGCAGCCGAACAGGAACCGGGTGCCGTCGGGACGGGTCATCGTCCAGGCGTCGGGGACCGGGTCCTTCAGCGGCGTGCAGTCCAGTCCGGCCTTCGCCGTCAGCTTGTAGTGGACGCCCGCCGGGGCCTTCCACGAGCCGTCCGACTGCTCACGGAAGACGTGGGTCGTGCCGTCGCCGTCGGGGAGACGGATCTCGGTCGGGTGCGGCTTCGGATGGAACTCCAGCGGCGCGCCCAGCCGGATCGGGCCGGAGGCCTGGAAGGACCAGCCGTGACCGGAGACGGTGTCGGAGGTGTCGAGGCTGTTGTACGCGAACCGGACGAAGGTGGTGATGCCACGGCCGGGGTTGGTGAACGCGTTGTACGACCAGACCGTATTGCCCGAGGCCAGGTTGTTCATGACGGTCGAGCCGGCGCCGGTGTTCTTGCCCGTGTAGGAGTAGAACTTCTCCAGGCCGAGGCTGTTGGAGGTGGGGTCCTCCACCGCCACGTTCTGCTTCAGGCCCGCAATGCCGGAGGTGCCCGACGTCCACGTGCCGGTCGTCTTGTTGTAGACGTCCCAGGTCAGGACGTAGTCGGTGCGCTTGTTGCCGTTGTCCGAGTTGATCGGGGTCTTCACCACGGCCTGGAGGTCGACGCTGTCACCGGGCGCGACGTTCGCCGGCAGCGCGGTCTGCACCTGGTTGCCGCCGTTGGTGACGTCGGTGCCGTCGGGCAGGGCCCACTTGTAGGTGAGGACGTGGTCGGCCGCGTTCCAGGAGGAGGCGGTGGTGTTGGTGAGGGTGAAGTCGACCGTGTAGTCGGTGTTCGGCGTCATGCGCGCGGGGGTCTGCGGCGCGTAGTACGTCGACTCCGTCGTCGAGTCGATGTACGTGACCACGATGCGCGGACGCAGGCGCTGCTCGGTGCCCTCGGAGGAGAGGAAGAGAGTGCGCTCCTGCGAGGCGGTCTCGTCGGCCATCTTGATGACGACGCCCTGCTGCGAGGCGGGGGTGGTCACCCAGGACTGCGCCAGGGAGGCGACACTCCAGTCGTGGCGGGCCGGGTCGTTCGTCTTCGCGCCCGTGTCGCCCACCACGGCGCCGAAGTCGCCGCCCGGTGCGGTCCAGTTGGCCGTGGCGTTGGCCTTGACCCAGGTGGCGGTGGCCTCGTCGAAGTCACGCGTCAGCGGCCGGAGCTCGTAGACGGCGCCGGTGGTGTCCTGGGCGGTCTGGGTGGACCAGAGGCGGACGTTGGCGTCGAGGACCCGGGCCGTGGCGGGGATGCCGAGGGCCGGGAACTTCAGGACCGCGCGGGTGTCGCCGTAGGTGGCCGAGTTGTTGCCGACGCTGAGCCAGTTCTTCGGCCCGCCGTCGTCGATGGTGTCGTGCGTGAGCGTGGTCCGCAGGGAGGACAGGGTGGTGTCCTGCGTCGCGTCCAGCACCTTGGTCGTCCGGCCGGCCTTGGGCAGGCGGACGAGCTGGGTGGGCGCGGCGACGACCTGGCCGTCCTTCGTCTTGACCGCGACCATGTAGTAGTACGCGCGGCCGTACGGGTCGGGGTCGTTGCCCTTGGTCGGGACGGCCGAGGTGTCCGCGTACGACGTCGTGCCGGGTTCGACCGGGGCGACGAGGGTGGCGGCGGAGGGGGTGAAGGTCTGGCTGATCGAGCGGTGGACCTGGTACTCGACGAGGTCGTCACCGGTCCCGACCGGGTCCTTCTCCTGGTACGCGGACCAGTTCAGCTCGGCGCCGGTGTCGTGGATCGTGGTCGGGGCGGCGAGGTCGACGCCCTGACGGCCGAAGGTCAGGACGAGCCGGGGGTAGTTGGCGGTCTCGCCGCCGTACCCGAACTCGCTGCCCTCGTAGCGCGGACCGCCCTTGGGGCCGTTCGCGGACTCGTCACCGGCCTTGATCACGAAGCCGTTGTTGACGTTCGTGCCGTCGATCCAGGACTGGACGGTCTTGGTGACGGGGAAGGTGTGCCAGGTGTTGAGCTCACCGGGCTGCTTGGTGACGACACCACCCTTGGTGAACCGCACCGCGTCGGCGATCACCGAGGTCGTGGTGGAAGCGGGGCCGTCACCGAGAACGATCTTGCCGAGGGTTCCGGCCTTGAACGGGTGCGAGCCCAGCGTCTTCCACACACCGGCCGTACCGGCCTGCTGGTTGACCGTGTAGGCCTTCGTCCCGCCGTCGTAGGTGACGGTGAACGGCGCGTTCGTCGCACGGTCCGAGGCCGGGACGTTGTGCGCCTCGACCTGGTACGTGCCGTCCTCGGGAAGGCTCGGCTGCCAGGTGTACGAGTCACCCGCGACCGAATCCTTGTTGTACATGTACGTCTGGTTCACCGCGTACTGCGTGTACGCCGTGTTGCCCGACGCCGGCCAGGAACCCACCGCCGCCGTGCGGCCGGCCTCACCGTTGTCCACGAGGACCGAGGTGCCCGACAGCTCACCCGTGATCGCGTTCGCGTTGTTCCAGGTGGCCCCGGACTCGGTCCACGCCTGGGTGGCGCGGTGCGCCTCCAGCTGGACCTCGGTGTCACCCGTGGTGTGGGTCTGGTCGAAGTACAGCCTCAGATCGGCCGAGTCCAGCTTGGTGCCCGCCGGGATGCTGCTGACCGGGAAGCGGATCAGCGCACGCGAGGCGCCC
Organism: Streptomyces sp. NPDC056169; assembly: GCF_042268445.1. Taxonomy (NCBI): domain Bacteria; kingdom Bacillati; phylum Actinomycetota; class Actinomycetes; order Kitasatosporales; family Streptomycetaceae; genus Streptomyces; species Streptomyces sp. NPDC056169. The sequence goes on from NZ_JBHJUO010000018.1 coordinate 107,499, forward strand.
GTGGAGGTGTTGCCGACGGACAGACGCCAGTTGTCGTCGTAGTTGGTCGTCGGACCGTCCGAGGAGATCATCACGTCCTGCGCCGTGGTCGGCGTCGGGGCGATCGAGATCGTCGGGTCGATGGTGACCGGGTACTGCCGCTCCGAGGCGGCCAGCCACTTCGCGTCGGGAGTGACCGTGAGGTTCCAGCCGTGACCGGCCTTCGTCAGCTTCTGGGTGACGTTCCCGCTGTACGCGGAACCGTACGGAGCCTTGACGTCCTTCTTCGCGTCCGTCATGAACGCGGCGGGGATGACGAGGACCGGATCCGCGCCCTCCTCGTAGAAGGAGACCGAGCCGTCCTTGTTCTGCTTCGGCGTCAGCCCGCCCGCGTCCAAGGTGAATGTGAAGGACACCGGACCGGACGGCTTCGCGTCCAGGACGATGTTCTCCTTCACACTCCCCGGACCGACCACGTACGACAGATCCGCACCGGACACCGCGTCCTCGTACGTCACCGTGTCGCCCTTGGCCACCGGCGCGAGCTTCCCCGCGCCCTTCAGACCCAGGGTCACCGCATGTCCGGCTCCGGCCTCGAAGCGGAGCAGCCTGCCGGCGTCCGATCCGAACCAGCTGCGCGCGGCATTGGTCGTGTTGGCGAAGGCGAAACCCTCGGCGGCGGACGGGACGACCGTCGGATCGACGTCCTTCCACGACTTCCCCGCCCGGTAGCCGGTCGGAACCGCCGACACCTCGGCCTGCACGCGCCCGTCGGACAGCATCCAGTACCGCGCGTTCGCCGTCCGCTTCCCCGTCAGCTCGGCGACCCGCTTCGCCTTCGGCGCGGCCTTGCCCTTCGGCAGCCTCTCCCGGCTGGGTATCTCCGGCCGTCCGTCCGGCGCCGGCCTCACGTCCTGCTGTTCATCGTCCGAGAACCAGCCCAGAGCCGTTTCGAAGACACCCTTGCCGTCGTCCTGACCGGGCGGCCCGGGGGGCGGCGACGCATACGCGACCTGCGGCAGTAGCGTTCCCGCCACCGCCGACACCACCAGACAGGAGACATATCTCCTGTAGGAGCTTCGCACCTTGATGCCTTTCCGTGCGGCGGACCGGATCCCGGGCACGCGGAAGGTGCTCCGCACACGGGAAAACGGCACGCCGAATGAGCCCGCCGGATTTTTCCGACGTGCTTGGAGCAGTGCCGCAGCCGTAGGCCCGTACACACGTGAGTCCAAGCTCACGACTACGGCGCACGGATCTTGATCAGTCAGGTAATGGCCTGTCAATTCCCCAGACATATAGGGTCATTGGGTCCCCATGGGTAGGTACTTCGCCTCCATGGGGCGATTTCTTGACTCCGACGGAAATGGTGTTGGGGTTTTGTGCTGGAGCGCCTCGGGGCGGAGGAGGGCTTGTTGATCGTGGGTGAGGCCGGGTTCATCAAGAAGGGCGTCCGTTCGGCCGGGGTGCAGTGGCAGTGCACCGGCACCTCCGGGAAGATCGGTCGTGAGGAGGGGCGGGAGACACGCTCGAAGTAGCATCTCTGCAAGCTTCTCCGGTCGGCACTTCGCAACCTCCGTCGTGGAGCAGTCGGACAGAGGCATCCATGCAAAGAGGGCAGAGTGCGATGAGTGTGGCTGAGAGTTGGTCCCGCGTGATGACTCTTCTTCGGGAGCACGCGCCGGCCGATCACGCGGACCTGCCAGGACCGGCTACTGAGCAGACGCTCGCGGCCGCCGAGGAACGGATGGGGGTCTCGCTCCCTGAGGATCTGCGGACGTGGCTGCTGCAGAACAGCCTGGATCTTCCCGAGGAAGACGTCGACGTGATGTGTTGCGGCTTCGACGGGTTCCCGGACGAGGGAAGCTTCTTTCTGGGCATCCGGGCGATGGAGAAGCTCTACACGAACCGGTCCATGCCCGGTGGATTCGACCCTCCGGACCAGCCGGACAACCCGTTCTGGCGTAATGAGTGGATCCCGTTCCTGTCGGACCAGGACGGCTGGAGGGGAAAGTTCATCGATGCGCGGGACGGGCGTGTCGGCCGCTGGTTCGTGGGTGACTCCACGGTCACGGGCGAGTACGAATCACTGGCCCAGTATTTCGACTCCGTAGCGCACATGTTGACGAAGATCGCCGACGGAAACAATCCGATCTGCAAGGTCGCCGAAGGGCGCCTCGTTTGGTCGTGAGGCGCTTCCCTACCGCATGACGGCCAGCGCTGATCCGTCCCCACCCTGGAACGGCAATGACCTTCGTCAGCGTTGCCGTTCCAGGGTGAGGACGGCCGTGACGATGACGCTCACGCGATGGGGGCTGCAGCGGGCTTTGCGGAGGATCCGCCAGGACTTGAGTCGCGCGATGCTGCGTTCGACCGGTGCTCGTGCCGCTGACAGGGCCCGGTTGATCGTTCGCTGGGTCGTGGTGAGGTCCCGGTTCGGGAGCCATCTGATCGGTGTGGTCACCCAAGGGCCGGCGCCGATATAAGCGCGGTCGGTGAGGATCGGAACACCCTGGCGTTCGCAGATCCGGATGATGCGGTGGATGCGGGCCGCGGTCAGGTGTCGCCGACAACCACTCTCGGTTTGGCTGGCTGGAGTAGCAGATCGCGGGTCGCCGACTGGGTTTGTGCGAACTTGATCCGTGACCGAAGCCCTGACACCTGATAGTGCTTCATATGGACCGACATCCACATGACTCCCGAGGAGGGCATGCGGGCCCATCCGGACCTCCAGGGCGGTGCGGCGTCCGGCGTCATGCTGCCGATCCACTGGGGCACGTTCAACCTCGCCCCGCACCCGTGGGCGGAGCCGGGCGAGGGCACCGTCGAGGCCGCCGCCGGGGCAGGGCAGCGGATCGCCCTGCCCTGTCCGGGCGAGCCCTTCGAGCCGGGCGCCGAGCGGCTGCCCGACACCACCTGGTGGCGGGCGGTCGCCCAGGCCCCCGCGGGTGGCTGGGGAGGTTCCGCTCTCACCGACGGTCACGGGCAGTGCGTACCCGAGTCCGGCGTGAACGCGCATCCGGGTACCGGGCGGACGCCCGGGGGGCCGGGCACGGACACCGGTCGAGGCGCACCGGAGGCCGCGCACACGACGTGACGCGGGCGCGGGCCGGGCGGTCCGCATCTCCTCCGGGGCATTCCGGTGGGGAACGATTTCCGCAGAGGGCGGAGGCGTACGAGCGCCTCCGCCCTCTTCCGTTCCCGCCGCTCCACGGCCCGCGGAGGTCGAGGCGTCGACTTTCGGCCACGTGGTTCTCGGCCTGTCGTGCGAGGGGCGATACCAGACCGGGCCGCTCTACGGGTAAGTTTGCCAACTGCGCACCGCACATGAACGGTTGACGACTACAGTGTGTGGTTGGTGATCATCGGTAGGCTCATCGCACCCCGCAGTACCCGCTGCACGACACCCCCCGCTCGACACCCCAGAACGACCGACTGAAGCACCCCCGTAGTCCACCCCCTGTACCCCGCAGTACGCCGATTCCTGGGCACGTACCAAGGACACTCATGTCTCAACTTCGCGCACCCGCCTCGCGGTCCGATCGACGCGAGGGCGGGCGGCACGGCCGGTCGGGCGCCCGCTCCGCCTCCGGCACCCCCAGCACCCCCCCGGCGCAGACGTCCGCGCCGCTCCCGACGGAAGCCCGCATACGCCCCCAACTCCTGCGCACCTCCGTGCTCCCCGCCGTCGCGGTGGCACTGGGCGGCGCGGCGGCCGTGCTCTTCACCATCCGTTCCACGGGGGCCAGCCCCACGCCCGGCCTCTGGGCCGCGCTGACCGGCGCGGCCGCCCTCACCGTCGCCTCCGTGACCGCCGCGGCGCTCGGCGCCGACCGGGCGGCCAAGGCGGTCCTGGACCGCTGTAACGCCCTGCGCCGCTCCAGCGCCCGCGGCCAGAGCGAACTGCGTGCGGTCGTCGAACAGTTGCGCAGGGGAGAGGGGCTCCCGCCCCGCCCCGCGGTGCCGACAGGACCCGCGACAGGTGACGAATTCGACCTGCTGTCGCAGGAGTTGAACCGCTCGCACGAGGCCGCCGTGGCAGCCGTCGTCCAGGCGTCCCGACTCTCCAGCAGCGTCGGCAACGAACAGAAGGTCGAGGTCTTCGTCAACCTCGCCCGGCGCCTGCAGTCCCTCGTCCACCGCGAGATCCAGCTCCTCGACGAGCTGGAGAACGAGGTCGAGGACCCGGAGCTGCTCAAGGGCCTGTTCCACGTCGACCACCTGGCGACCCGCATCCGCCGGCACGCCGAGAACCTCGCCGTGCTCGGCGGCGCCATCTCGCGCCGCCAGTGGTCGAACCCGGTCACCATGACCGAGGTGCTCCGCTCCTCGATCGCCGAGGTCGAGCAGTACCCGCGCGTCAAGCTCGTACCGCCGATCGACGGTACGCTCCGGGGCCATGCCGTGGCCGACGTCATCCACCTCCTCGCCGAACTCGTCGAGAACGCGACGCTGTTCTCCGCCCCGCACACCACGGTGCTGCTGCGCGCCCAGTACGTCACGGCCGGCCTCGCGATCGAGGTCGAGGACCGCGGCCTGGGCATGCCCGTCACCGAGCAGAACAAGATGAACGCCCTGCTCTCCGATCCCGATCAGGTCAACGTCGCGCATCTGCTCCAGGACGGCCGCATCGGCCTCTTCGTCGTCTCGGCGCTCGCCCGCCGGCACGGCATCGCCGTACGGCTCCAGTCGAACATCTACGGCGGCGTCCAGGCCGTCCTCGTGCTGCCGCAGGGTCTCCTCGGCGCCGACCCCGAGGGCCTGGCACAGCACGAGCGCCAGGCCGCCGCGGCCGTCGGTTCCCCGGCGATCCCTCCGGGGCAGGTGCAGATGCAGCCCCAGGCACAGGCGCCGGAGCCGGTGCACGCCCCCGAGCCGGTCCACGCTCCGACCCCGGGCCACGCTCCGGCTCACGCTCCGACCCCGGTCCACGCCCCGTCACCGGTCCAGGTCCCGGCCCACGCCGAGGCCCCGGCCCACTCCGACGTCCGGCACTCCGACCGGCACGAAGGGCACTACGAGGGCTCCCACTCGGTCCCGGCCGCGGGCCGGATGCCGGCGCACGCCCAGGCCTCCGCGCCGATGGCCGCGCCCTCCGCGGAGCGGGCCGCCGTCCGCCACGAGGAGACGCTGTCGTCCGACCCGCTCGCGTACTCCCGTACGAGCACGCACGGCACGCACCTGAACGGCCACGTCAACGGCCACGCGGACGCCGGCTCCATCCCCTCGATACCCGCGCAGTCGGTCGGCTCCGAGCACCAGGCCCCGCTCCTGCCCCCGGCGCCCGAGGGACCCCGTGCCGAACCCTCCGGCCGGCCCCTCCTCCCGAAGCGGCGCGCCCAGGAACACCTGGTCCCGCAGCTGCGCGACGAGCCGGCGGCCCGCAGGCCCGAGGAGCACGCCCTGCACGACCCCGGCCTGATGGCCGCTTTCCAGCGCGGAATCGGCCTCGCCGAATCCCAGCCCGCCCCCCACGAACCGCTGCGTCCAGGCGACGCGCACAAGGAGTAGATCACCATGGCGAGCAATGTGCCGAACGGCCATTCCTCGGATCTCGACTGGCTGCTGAGCGGCCTGGTTCAGCGGGTCCCGTACACCCGCAACGCCGTTCTGCTCTCCTCCGACGGCCTCGTGAAATCCGTCCACGGCCTCGACCCCGACGCCGCCGACCACATGGCGGCCCTGGCCTCCGGCCTCTACTCGCTCGGCCGGAGCGCGGGCGCCCGGTTCGGCGACGGCGGCGAGGTCCGCCAGGTGGTCGTGGAGCTCGACTCCACGCTCCTGTTCGTCTCCACCGCGGGCTCCGGCACCTGCCTCGCCGTCCTCGCCGGGCGCGAGGCGGACGCCGCCGTGCTCGGCTACGAGATGGCGATGCTCGTCAAGAGCGTCCGGCCGTATCTGGTCACGCCGGCCCGGCAGGCGGCCGGCGCGGCGGGTGGCCGCGGGCAGTGAACGTGACGTCCCATCAGGAAGGGCCCTGGCTCGACGACGCGGCCGGCCGGCTGATCCGGCCGTACACCGTGAGCGGCGGCCGGACCAAGCCCAGCACCGCGCTGGACCTGCTCTCGATGGTGATGGCGACCGGCTCGATCCCGCAGCCCCACATGGGCCCCGAGCACAGCCTGGCCCTCGGGCTGTGCGACGGGCCCACCTCGGTGGCCGAGATCGCGGCGCACTTACGGTTGCCGGCCGTCGTCACCAAGGTCCTGCTCTCCGACCTCGTGGACTGTGGGGCTCTCACCGCCAGAGCCCCCCGGTTCCACACCAACCACACCGACCGTTCCTTGCTGGAGGCAGTGCTCGATGGCCTACGACAACGGCTCTGAGCGCCACGAGAGTTTCGCGACCGACCCGTTCCCCACCGCGCTCAAGATCCTGGTGGCGGGCGGGTTCGGCGTGGGCAAGACGACCTTGGTGGGCGCGGTCAGCGAGATCGAACCGCTCAGCACCGAGGAGCTGCTGACCTCGGTCAGCGCGGCCACCGACAGCCTGGAGGGCGTGGAGTCCAAGACCACGACCACCGTGGCCATGGACTTCGGGCGCATGACGCTCGACGACCGCCATGTGCTCTACCTGTTCGGCACCCCCGGACAGGAGCGCTTCTGGTTCATGTGGGACGAGCTCTCCGAGGGAGCGCTCGGCGCGGTCGTCCTCGCCGACACCCGCAGGCTCCAGGAGTGTTTCTCCGCCGTGGACTTCTTCGAGCGGCGCGGCATCCAGTTCGTCGTGGCGGTCAACGAGTTCGACGGCGCCTACCGCTACGAGCCGGACGAGGTGCGGGCCGCGCTCGACCTCAAGCCGGAGGTGCCGGTCGTCGTGTGCGACGCCCGGATCTCCAGCTCCGGCATCCGTACCCTGCTGACCCTCGTCCAGCATCTGCTCACCACCATTCCGGCCGCCGTGCCGAGCTTCGGAGCCACGCCATGACCTACGACCCGACCGGTCATCTCCTCCTGACCCCCATCGACAAGGACGCTCCCGCGCGGGTGCAGCGGCTCCGTGAACTCGGGCTCGGGGAGCGACCGGACCCGGCGTTCGACGAGTTCGCGCACCGCCTCGCGGACGTGACCGGAGCCCCGTTCTCGATGGTCAACTTCATCGACGAGAACCGGCAGTTCTTCGCGGGGCTGCACACCCCCGAGGGCACCCACTCGGGCAGCGACCTCGGCGCGGCCGCGGCGAGCACCGGTGGCGTCGGCCGCTACATGGCCCGCGACCACGGCTACTGCCCGCACGTGGTGGTACGGCGCAAGGCGCTCGTCCTGGAGGACGTCTGCGACTACCCGCGCTTCGCGGGGAACCCGGTCGTGGACGAGATCGGGATCCGCTCCTACATGGGCGCGCCGCTGATCGACCGTACCGGTGTCGCGCTGGGCACGATCTGCGTGGTCGACACCGACGTCCGCCCGTGGGGGCGCGCCGGCCTGGAGACGATCAAGGCGATGGCGGCCGAGCTGGTGGAGCAGATCCACCGCCGCGAGGACGGCATGTTCTGACCGGCACCGCCGGAGAACACGGCCGGGGCCCCGGTACGGCGAGTGTCGCCGTACCGGGGCCCCGGCCGTATTCGTGCCCGTGCCCGTGCCTTTGCTCGCTTCCGTGGCCGCTCAGGCGTGCGCCGGTTCGAGCTCCGGGGTCCGGACCAGGTCGGAGAGCCGCTCCGACCAACTGCCCTTGTCCTGGCCGAGGGCGACCTCGGCCAGCCGCAGGAGCTGGATGTCGGAGGTGCCGGCCGGGGCGAAGATGTGGTGCGCGTCCCGGAGGTACCGCTCGATGGCCCGGTCCGTGAAGAGGCCGGCGGCGGCGTGGATCTCCATGGCGTTGCGGCCGGAGTCGATCGCCGACTCGACGTTGACGAGCTTCGCGTTCATCAGCTCGGCGTCGCAGGACAGTCCCTGGTCGAGCAGGTGCACCGCGTGGTACGCGGAGAGCCGGGCCGTCATGAGCCGGGACTGCATCTGACCGAGCTTCAGCTTCACCGTGGGCAGGTCGTGGAGCGGCTTGCCGTAGCGGATGCGCTCGGAGGCGAACCGGGTGGTCTCCTCCAGGATCGCCTGGTGGATGCCGAGCGAGACGGCGGTGAGGTTGGCCCGCCCGTACAGGACGCTGGAGGAGTACGCGACGGAGAGGCCGTCGCCCTCGTCGCCGAGGCGGTTGGACGCCGGGACACGGCAGTTCTCGAAGATGAGCTCGCCGAAGCTGAAGCCGTGGAGTCCCATGGCGGGCTGCTGCGGACCGGTCCTGAACCCCGGGCGATCGGATTCGACCAGGAAGGCGGTGAGTCCCTTCGAGCCGGGACCGGTCCTGACCACGACGCCGTGCAGATCGCCCACGTGGCTGTTGCCGACGAAGACCTTGCTGCCGTTGAGGATGTAGTCGTCGCCGTCCCGGACCGCGCTGGCGCTCATCCCGAGGACGTGACCGCCGGACTCGGGCTCGGTCACCGCGATGGTCGGCAGGCACTCACCGGCCGCGACGGCGGGGAGCCAGGTCTTGCGCTGCTCGTCGCTGCCGAAGTGGACGATCTTGGCGGTGCCCAGCTGCGAGGCCTGGACCATGGCGCCCATGGCGCCGCTGACCCGGGAGAGCTCCTCGATGATGATGGTTTTGGCCAGGTGGCCGGCGCCCATGCCGCCGTACTCCTGGCTGATTGTCGCTCCCAGCCAGCCCTGCTCGGCGATGAGCCGGGAGAGCTCGTGGTGGACTGTCCGGGATGCTTCCATCTCGGCTATCCGTGGCCGAACCTCACGCTCTGCGAAGTCCCGGACCGTCTCCCTGAGCTGATGATGCAGTCGACTGCTGAAGTAGCCGTCCATTCGAGTCCTCCCCTGCGAAACGCCTGTCGGCCTGGTCGACCGGGCAGGTGGTGCATCGGCAGTGGTCCCGTCCCGAACAGGCCGACCTCTTCATGGTGTTGATCTTTCCGGGACGGAGCAATATCGCCACGACTTTTGTCCGAAACAGGAGCTGTTGACGATTGAATCTGACTGTGTTTCGTGTGGTGTTGGCCCCCTACCACCGGTTCGGTGTCCATTCCCCGTGGGCATCTTTCTGCCACATGCCAACGGCAACGGATCCGGCGGCATATGGCCATGAGGCTCCCGAGGTCGTCCCATCCGCCCCTTCATCACCATAGGGGCGGCATTCCGGAATCCTCCCGACCGCGCCCCCGCCCCGAGAACACGGGCCTCGCCCCCGCCCTCCCCACTCCTGGGGCCCTCGCCACGGGCGCGCGGGCGCACTGAGGGGCGTGCGGAAGCATCACGGAGAGTGAGCGCCACGCCCCCGGCGCGCACCCCTCGCCCGGGCGCCGGAAAGGGTTCGTGACCACCACGGAAAGTGCGGTATTGTTCTGATGCGCGTTCGGCCAGGGGAAACCCCAGGTCAGACGGGTGATCGGGACGTGGCGCAGCTTGGTAGCGCACTTGACTGGGGGTCAAGGGGTCGCAGGTTCAAATCCTGTCGTCCCGACTCGAAAGAGTCGTAGATCAGGGGCCGTTTCAGAGCAATCTGAAACGGCCCCTGACTCGTTCTCGGGGATCGGTCGGGGATCAGTTGGGGACCGGTTGGGATGTGACGCGGCTCACGGGAACCCCGGGGCGGGACGGTCCAGTGCAGATCATGAACGTCTCCTCGAAGCACTCTCCCTCGTCCGTCCCGTCCGTCCCCGCCCTGGCGGCGACGCGCCGGTCCGTGCTGCGCGGGCTCGGCGTCGCGACGGCCGCGGGCACCGCCGCGATCTGCCTCCCGGCCGCCACGGCCCACGCCGCGCCCGCCGGGCGGCCGACGCGCGGCGCCTCCGGCACGTACGCGCTGACCCTCGTCCACCTGGGCCGCGACGGCGCGCCGACCACCGACTACCGCACCCTGCTGACCGCGCTGTCCGGGCCCGACGCCGGCAGCGGCCGGGAGCTGAAGGAATCGCCCAGCACCGTCACCGTCCAGGTGCCCGCCGGGCGGTACCTGCTCGACTCCACCCTCTCCACCAGGCCGGTGGGGGAGGGGAACTGGGGGAACGACTGGCTCGTGCAGCCCCGGCTGGACGTCGACCGCGACATGACCCTCGTGCTCGACGCGCGGGTCGCGCGCCCCGTGGACATCCGGCCGCCGGTCGCCGACGCCAGGTTCGAGCAGGCCGGGGCGTTCGCCAAGGTGACGTACGAGGGGGTCACCGGGTTCGTGAACCTGATGACGAGGTCTCTGGACCTGCGTACGGCGCACCTGGGGCCGGCCGCCGAGCGCGGGGCCGTACAGACCTGGGTGGACTCGTACTGGAGCCGGCCGGGCGGCGTCTGCGCCCTCGGCTACGCCTTCCGGGGCGAGCGGGCGCTGACCGGTCTGGTCCGGCACCCGGTGCCCGGCGACCTGGCCACGCTGGTGGTGCGCGCGGGGGTGCCCGCGTCCGGAGGGGGAACGGCCCTCGTCGAGTTCTCGCCGTCGGCGGGCCCCTCCCCGGCGCTGGGGCTGCCCGTGCCGTCGGGGGGCACCGGGACGTTCCTCTTCACGCCCGAGCGCGGCACCTGGGACCTCGTGTACGGTGCGCAGCCCGAACAGGAGGGGCCCGCCAACAACTACTTCGTCCTCGGGCGCTCGTTCACGCCCGGATCCACCACGGTGCACACCTTCGACATCCCGGTCTTCGGCCCGGCCATGGACTCCTCGCCCGGCGCCCGGCCCGTCGCGCAGCGCACCGGCGACACCCTGGACCTGACGGTGCCGCTGCTCGCCGACGGCGAGGGCCACGTGCCGTCCTCGCCCCTGTTCACCGCGTCGACCGTCACGCTGCACCGCGACGGCACGCTGGTCGCGACCCGCCGCGGCGAGAAGCCGGGGCACGCCTCGTTCACGGTGCCGGCGGGGCGGGCCGCCTACCGGCTGACGGCGAGCGCGACGCGGCCGCGCGGGAGCGTCACCGCGGCGTGGACGTTCACCTCCGCCGCGACGGCCACCGCCACCGACCTCCCGTTGAGCGCCGTGCGCTTCGGCCCCGACCTCGCGCTCGACGGCACCGCCCCGGCGCACACCACGAGCCGGGTGGCGGTGACGGTGGAGGGCGCGGCCCGGCGGTCGGGGGTGCGGTCGTTGACCGTGTCCGTGTCGACGGACCGGGGCGCCACCTGGACGCAGGCGGCGGTGACCGGCGGCCGGAGCACGGTGACGACGCCGGGGCCCGGCAAGGCGGTGTCGCTGCGTGCGGAGCTGACGGACGCGCACGGCAACACCCTCACCCAGACCCACATCGACGCGTACGTCACGCGGTTCGCCACCGGGGCGCGCTGACGCCGGGCTCCTCCCGCCGGTCCTCCGGCCGCCGGACGAGGCCGAGGGTGCCGGCGGCCAGGGCCCAGAGCAGGAGCGGGAACGCGGCGACCCGCTCCATGCCGCCCATGCCCAGGCCGAGGTAGTGGCCGGAGAGGAACAGCCCGAGAGCCGCGATCGCCGTGATCCCCAGCAGGGCGGTGGCCCGTCGCAGCGGGGGCCGGACGCGGCCCGCCAGGCCGGAACCCGCCAGGACGAGGCCGATGTTGCCCCCGGCCATGATGAGGAGGGCGCCCAGGACGTGCTGGTTCTCGTCGACGTCCGCGGGAGCCAGGCCGGCCAGGACGAACCCCGCGCCGGCGCCGGCCAGGAGCAGCCGGGCGAGGGCGGCGGCCGGCCCCTTGCGCCACAGGGCGTCGCCGGTCAGGGCGGCACCGACGACGAGCAGCACCCCCAGGGCGATGAACGAGCCGTTCATCAGGCCGTGTTCCGGGGAGCAGACGTACCGCGGTTCGGGGGTGGCCTGCAGTGCGCAAAGGGCGTTCCCCAGATCGCTGATGTTGTTCTGTGCCCAGCTGTACGGTCTCGACCAGGCCGACTCGGTGATCCCGTGGATCACGAAGAACTGCACCACTCCGACGATCCATGCCGCGTACCCGATCCGGAACTTCATCCGTCCGTCCTCCCCATGTGAACCCGTACGGGAAGTCGATCACGCGGCGCCCGACCGGGGCACTCCGACGAACCCCCTGGCGCGGGGTGGGGTCCGCCCCACCCCGCGCCAGGGGGTTCGCCGTCAGGTCGCTTCGTTCAGAGAGTGGCCCGTACGACGACGAGCGAGCCCTCGTACGCGGGCTCGGAGCGCAGGTGGCCGAAGTGCCGGTCCCAGGCCCCGGATTCCAGGTCGCCGCGGAGGGTTCGGTCGAAGCGTTCGCGTACGCCGTCGTCGACGAAACTCCAGGCGGAGCACGCCTGGCGGGCACGGGGGTCGAGGAGCAACTCGGGGCGTCCGTAGTACGCCTCGTTGAAGCCGTCGGTGCAGTCGAGGGGGATGGGGACGGGGTCGACGGTGACCGTTCCGCCGAGGGCGGCGGCGATCCGGTCGACGGGCGGGTACCGGCGGGCCTCCGTGTCGAGGACCTCAGGGGCGTAGTCGTACAGCCAGAAGTGGCGTACGAGGGCCGGGTCGCAGGTGAGGACCACGACGGGGCCGCGGGTCACGCGCCGCATCTCCCGCAGGCCGGCGCTCACATCGCTCCACTGGTGCACGCTGAACAGCGTCATCGCGGCGTCGAACTCGCCGTCGGGGAAGGGCAGGTCCTCGGCGACGGCGTCGATCGCGCGGGGGAGTCGGTCCGACCGCTGGGCCCGCATCGAGGCGGACGGTTCGACGGCGGTCACCGCTCCGGCGACGCCCTCGTACGATCCGGCGCCGGCGCCGACGTTGAGGACGGTGCGCGCCTGCCCCAGGCTCTTGGCGAGGAGCCGGGCGATGCGTCCGTCCGGACGGCGGTAGGCGGAGTAGCCGGAGCTGATCGCGCCGTGGTCGACGTCGCCGGCGCTGCCGTCGTGCGTACGTGTCGTCATCTGCCTTACCTCGCCTCGTGAGCAGGAGCAGCGGAAGCGGACGCAGGGCTCACGCGGAGGAGCCTCGCTCGGCAGTCTCCGCTCGGACGGCCGCGACTCCCATCTTGCATCTGCTGATCTGATCTCACAATTGCCTCACGAATGCTTGGTTGATCACCTATGTGGGCAGGCAGATGTGGTTCATAGCTTTGGGGGTTCGGGTGCCCGGAGTGGTGGGGGCGGCGGGCTGTCAGCCGCGCAGCTCGGCGCGTGCCAGGAAGTGGCCGGCAGCGTCCTCGTACGCGTCCAGGTGCCAGCCCGTCGCCTCCAGCGCGGGGCGGAGGTTGTTCTCGTCGGCGCGATGCGTGAAGAAGGCCCGGGGTCGCGGTGTGCTCGGACCGGGCCGCCACGAGCGCGGCGAACCGGTGGAGCAGACGTTCTCCCCAGGGGTCGAGCGGAGTGCCCGTCAGGAACCGCACGCCCCAGGCGCTGGATCCCCGGCGGAACGCCTGCTGTCCGTACCCGTCGCACGTCGCCAGGGCGACGCCGTCGGCGCAGGGTGTGAACGGTTCGTCGGCCGGGCGCAGCTCCGGCGGAAGCGGCCCGCTGCCCGCGAACAGAGGATCGGCGTCGGCCGCCGGGGTGAGGGCGACCGCTCCGCGCGTCGCCGGCCTCTCGGGGCCCGCCTCCACGGTCACGGTGTCGGCTCCCGCCAGCAGCCGGCCGGCCGGGCCCAGTGCCAGGACGGGAACCTCCGCCGCCAGGGCGTCCTGGAGCAGGGCGTGCGCGGCAGGGGCGGCGGACCGGGGCGTGGCCAGGAGGACCAGGCCCTCGACGCCGCTCAGGCCGGGGGAGAGAACCCCGTCGACCGTGGCGGACCGGACGGTCAGGCCGGCTCGGGCGAGGGCCTCGCTCACGGCGGTCGGAGTCTCCGTCGCCGGGTTCCGCACCACGACCACCGCCATTGCGTACTCCTCACGTTCCGGCCGCGTCGGGCCGGGGTAGGGCGGGGGCCCCTGCGCACCGAACACCGCGAGCGGTGCGCAGGGGCCTCTGGCAGGTCGTCCCGTCGCGGCGAGAGCCACTCCTCCGCCCCGGGCCGGTACCTGCCGGTCAGGCAGCCCTCACCCGACCGGGGCGAGGGGGCTCGGACACAGAAGGCCTACGGCTTCTGGAAGCCGGCGTCCTGAAGGATCTTCTGGCCCTCGGGCGAGGACAGCCAGGCCACGAACGCGGCCGCGGCCTCGGCGTTCTTGGAGTCCTTGAGGGCCGCGGCCGGGTACTTCGCGATGGCGTTCTGCGCGTCGGGGATCTCGACGGCGTCGACCTTGTCGGCGGCGGAGGCGGCGTCCGTCTTGTAGACGAGGCCGGCGTCGGCCTCGCCCAGCTCGACCTTGCTGAGCACGGCGCGGACGTTCGGCTCCTGGGAGACCGGCTTCACCGTGATCTTCTGGGCGTCCAGGACCTGCTTGCTGTACTTGCCCGCGGGCACCTCGGGGGCGGCGAGGACGACCTTGAGCTTGGTGTCGGCAAGGTCCTTCAGCTCGTCGACCTTGAAGGGGTTGCCCTCGCCGGTGGCGATGACGAGCCGGTTCTTCGCGATGATCGCCGGGGTGCCGGTCTCGGCCTTGACCTTGTCCATGCTCTTGGTGTCGGCGGTGACCAGGACGTCGGCGGGCGAGCCCTGCGACACCTGGGCGACGAGCTCCTGCGAGCCGGCGAACGAGAAGGTGACCTTCGTGCCCGGGTGGGACTTCTCGTAGGCGGCGCCGGCCGTCTTGAACACGTTGGTGAGGGACGCCGCCGCGAGGACCGTCAGGTTCGCCTGGGGCGCGGCGCTCGCGGAGCCGGAGGGCGTGGCCCCCGCGGCGTCGTTCTTCGTGTCGTCGTTGCCACCACAGGCGGCGAGGGGGACCAGCAGGGCCGCGGTGAGGGCGGCAGCGGCGGCACGACGTCTGGTGAACGTGAGGGTGTGGGTCATGAGGGTCTGAACTCCTTGGGGACGAACGGAGAGTACGGGGGAGGGCAGGCCGCGCCGGCTGCCTGGGTGTTGCGGTGTCGCGATGCTGCTGTGCTGCGTGAGGGGTGGTCAGGTGCGGTCGATGTGCACGCTGGTCGACTTCACGCGGGCGGTGGCCTGCATGCCGACTTCCAGTCCCAGCTCTTCCACGGCCTGGCGGGTGAGGAGGGAGACCAGCCGGTGTGGTCCGGCCTGGATCTCCACCTGCGCCGCGATGCCGCCGAGCCTGATCGCGGTGACGATGCCCGGGAAGGCGTTGCGGGCCGAGGTGTACGACACGTCGTCGTCGCCCTGTGACGCGAGCTCCGCGGAGAACGCGGCCAACGACGTCCCGTCGATCACGCGCCTGCCGCTGTCGTCGCGGTGGGTCGCGACCCGGCCCGCGTCGGCCCAGCGCCGTGCGGTGTCGGGGCTGACGCCCAGCAGTCGCGCGGCCCGGCCGATGGTGGAGGACTGCATGTGCGACACCGTAGGGCGCATCTCATCTCATGTGCAACAAAGCTGTGGGACTCTCCATGGCGAATGAGAGGAGGGCTGGAGGAACTGACGAGGGGGGCGTTCGGCGGGTTCAGGCAGGCTCATGTGGCCTCAGGTGGGCTCAGGACTCGGAGGGCGCGACCCCCGGGAGCCGGCAGCCGCCGATCCAGATGCCGGTGACGGCACTGATGTAGCGGGCGCCGCAGCGGTCGGACGGGACGACGAGCTGGGCGCCGGCCGTGTCGAGCTCCTCGCCGTCGAGCCGGGTCGCGAGGAGGACGGGGGAGCCGCCGAAGTCGGGGTCGATCTCCGCCCAGGACAGGACCGCGTGGTGCCCGTCGCCGCCGTTCACGACCAGGAGGAAGCGGGAGCGCTCCTTGCGGCGGGCGGGGTCGAAGCCGGGGTGGGTGCGGTCGAGGACCTCGAGCAACAGGGGTCCGGCGAAGGTGTGGCGCTGCGGCCCCGCCGTGGCGCAGTCGAAGACGACCTCGGCGCGGTGCTGCTCCCAGCCCTGGCGCAGGTCGGAGACGGTGAGCGAAGTGGGGTGGGCCACCTCGCCCCAGACGGAGAAGACTCCGGCGCGTACAGGCATCGCGGGCGGTGCGGTGCTCGGTCGACTCATCGTCGGTCCCTTTCGGACGGTCGGTGCTGCGGCTGCGGCTGCGCGCAGTGATACCCGACCGCCGGGACGGGGAATCGTGTCTGCCACCTGTACTCGCCTTTCCTCGCAGCATTTGTGAGCTTGCTACGAGTCGAGGGCTCCCATCCTCCAGGTCTATGACCCAACACCCCGCCTCGCCCGGTCCAGGGCGAGCCAGACGCGGTCCCGGGTGACCGGCAGTTCGGTGAAGCGGATCCCGGTGGCGTCGCGCAGCGCGTTGGCGAAGGCGGGGGCGACGGGGTTGAAGGGGCTCTCGCTCATGGACTTGGCGCCGAGCGGGCCGATCGCGTCGCTGGTCTCCGTGAAGTGGACCTCGGTCCGGGGGACGTCCGCGTACTGGGGGAGGCGGTAGCGGCGGAACGCGGCCGTGGTGACCTCGCCGCGCCCGTCGATCCGGACCGTCTCGAAGAGGGTGGCCCCCAGGGCCTGGGCGACGCCGCCCTCGACCTGGCCCCGGCACTGCATCGGGTTCATGACCTTGCCGGCGTCGGCGGAGTGGACGCTGCGCAGGATGCGGATCTCGCCGGTGCCGGGGTCGACGGCGATCCGGAACCACTGGGCGTTGAAGGCGACCGAGCGCGGCGAGCCGCCCCAGTGCCCGTCCGCCGCGAGCTCCTCCACGGCGCCGAGGGCGTGCCCGGCCTCGTACAGCTCCTTGAGCGTCACCGTGCGGCCGGCGCAGTCGAAGGCCTCGGCGCCGAGCACGCACAGGTGCCGGGCGACGCCGGTGTGGCGGGCGGCGAGGGTGCGCAGCCGTTCCGCGAGGGACGTCGCGGCGAGCAGGACGGCCTTGCCGGCGACGACGGTGCCGGCGGATCCGAAGGCGCCGGTGTCGTGGCGTACGACGTCGGTGTCGGACTGGCGGATCGCGAGGCGGTCCTCGGTGGTGTTCAGGGCGCCGGCGGTGATCTGCTTGTGGACCGTGGTGGTGCCGTTGCCGAACTCGGCGGTACCGACGGCGATGTCGTACGTGCCGTCCTCGAGGAGCGAGACGCGTGCGTCGGCGTAGTGACCGCCGGGCGGCCCGGTGGCGATCATGGCCATGCCGGTGCCCTGTCCGACGAGCCAGCCTTCGGGAGCCTCCTCCGCGCTGCGGTCCTCCGCGATGGCCCGGCGGACGACCTCCAGGCACTGGTCGAGGCCGTACGAGGCGATGTACAGGTCCTCCTCCTCGCCGATCGGGCTGTGCATGCCTTCGCCCGGGCCGATGATGTTCCGCTCGCGGAAGGCCAGCGGGTCCATGCCGAGGCGGCGGGCCAGTTCGTCCATGACGGACTCGACGGCGAAGGTGACCTGGCCGAGGCCGTATCCCCGGAAGGCGCCGGCCGGAACGACGTTGGTGTACACGGAGTACGCGTCGACCTTCTTGTGCGGGGCGCGGTAGACCGCGAACGACTCGCCGACGCTGTGGAACATGACGGCGGGGCCGTGGTTGCCGTACGCCCCGGTGTTGGACACGACCCGCATCCGCACGGCGGTCAGCGTGCCGTCGGCGCGGGCGCCGACCTTGATGCCGATGGTGAAGGGGTGCCGGGTGGTCGCTCCGTAGAACTGCTCTGCGCGGGTGTACTCCAGCTTCACCGGGCGGCGCAGCTTCAGCGCGGCCAGGGTGACGATGTCCTCGGTGAGCATCTCCTGCTTGCCGCCGAACCCGCCGCCCACCCGGCCGGCGACCACCCGCACCTCGTCCTCGGGCAGCTCGTACAGGGCGCACAGGGCCCGCCGGGTCAGGAACGGCGTCTGGGTGGAGGAGCGGACGGTGAGGCGTTCGCCCGTGCCGTCCTCCTTGGGCTCGAAGTACGCGACGCAGCCGTGGGTTTCGAGGCTCGCGTGCTGCACGCGCTGCGTGCGGAACGTCTCCTCGTACACGACGTGCGCCTCGGCGAAGCCCGCCTCGACGTCACCGATCTCGCCGTGCACCTCGCCCGCCACGTTGTTCTCGACGCGGGCGATGCGCACTTCGGGGCCCTTGCCGGCGTGGATGACCGGTGCGCCCGGCCGCATCGCCTCCTCCGGGTCGGTGACGTACGGCAGTTGCTCGTACACGACCTCGATCCGGCGGCAGCCCTCCTCGGCCGCCTGCTCGCTGTCGGCGACGACGGCGGCGACCCGCTGCCCGACGAAGCGGACGACGTCGTCCAGGACGCGCGTGTCGTCGGGGTCTTCGGTGGGGTGCTCGTGGCGGGCGCTGGAGTACAGGGTCGCGGGGGCGTCCTCATGGGTGAGGACGGTGTGCACGCCGGGCACGCGCAGGGCGGCGGCCGTGTCGATCGAGACGATCCGGGCGTGCGGGTGCGGAGAGCGCAGCAGCTTCATGTGGAGGAGGCCCGGGACCTCGACGTCGAAGGTGTAGCGGGCCCTGCCGGTGACCACGTCGGGACCGGCCGGGG
Organism: Streptomyces sp. NPDC056169; assembly: GCF_042268445.1. NCBI lineage: Bacteria > Bacillati > Actinomycetota > Actinomycetes > Kitasatosporales > Streptomycetaceae > Streptomyces > Streptomyces sp. NPDC056169. The sequence goes on from NZ_JBHJUO010000018.1 coordinate 125,851, forward strand.
CGCCGACGTTCCTGCCGACGGCCTGTCCCGCGCAGGGGCGTTCGGTGTGCTTCACGCCGCGTACGGCGTCCTCGATCGCCCGGTAGCCGGTGCAGCGGCAGATGTTGCCCTTGAACGCCCGCGGCAGGTCGTCGAGTTTGCCGTCGTCGTGCGCGGTGCCCCGCTCGGCCTCCAGGGCGGCCGTCGTCATCAGGAACCCGGCCGTGCACATGCCGCACTGGTAGCCCTGCGCGTCGAGGAACTTCTGCTGTACGGGGTGGAGTTCGCCGTCCCGGGAGGCGAGGCCCTCGACGGTGGTGACGGCGCGGCCCGCCGCCCGTACGGCCGGATACAGACAGCTGTGGACCGGCTCGCCGTCGACATGGACGGTGCAGGCACCGCAGTCCCCGGCGTCACAGCCCTTCTTCACCCCGAACCAGCCGCGCTCGCGGAGGTACGTGCGCAGACACTGGCCGCCGCGCGGCTCGTCGTCGTGGGACCGGTCGTTGACGCGGACGTGGAAGCTCATCGGGCACTCTTCTCCGGGCTGAGGGTCAGTTCGCGGCGGACTTCCTCGGCGAGGCGGAAGCCCATGTGCCGCCGCCACTCGGGCAGTCCGTGGATGTCGTCGAACCAGTCCTCCTCGCCGACGGCCGCCTCGATCGCCCGCCGCAGCTGCTCGGCGTCGGGCGGCAGCGGGAACCAGAACCGGAACGGCCGTACGGTCGCCGCGCTGATCGTCACCGCCAGCGAACCGTCCAACGGATCGAGCGTCCCGATGACCAGCGCACCCGAGCGGCCGAGCCCGTAGAGCGACGCCTGCCGGAACGCCGTACGGCACTCCAGCGCCCGGCCGGGGAGCGTGACGGAGCGCAGCAGCTCGCCCTCCGCGAGGTCCTTGCGACCCGCGCCGGTGATGAAGTCGACGACCTTCACCTCCCGCAGCGAGCCGTCCTGCGCCTGGAGAAGGCAGGAACCGTCGAGCGCGGCGGTCAGCGAGATCATCGGCCCGGCGGGCAGGCCGTTGCACAGGTTCCCGCCGACGGTCGCCATGTTCCAGATCTTGAACGAGGCGAGGAAGGCCCGGCAGCACTGCTCGAAGAGCGGCGCCGCCGGAGCGTCGAGGGTCTGCCTCCCGAAGCGGGACAGCTGGGCGATCGTGCAGGTCGCGGCGATCTCCAGGGAGCCGTCCGCGCGCCGGGTGAGCGGCTCCCACCCGGTCCGGCTCAGGTCGATCAGCCGCCGCAGACGCGGCTGCGGCTCGGAGAACAGATACGTGCCCCCGCCCAGCCACGCGTCGCCCGGGCGCCACGGCTCCCGGAGCCGGGCGTCCCTCACATCCGTGATCGTGTTCAGATCCATCCCCACGCCTTCCGACCGTTGCCTTCAGGCCAGTGAAGCCCGGGGGAGGCAGGCGGCACGACTGGTCGCGAAGCCGGAAAAGCACCACCCCGGGACAGTGCGGGCTGGAGGATCAACCAAGAGCTGTTTTCTGCCTGTGCCCGTGCATCTACGATGTCTCGACTCGCATTCGCCTCGTGAATGTGGGAAGCGGGCTCGCCCCGTGTTCGCGCAAGGAGCCCCGTATGCACGTCGATCACCTCCTCCGTCTCGACCGTCTCGACCTCTCGCTCGTGTGGGGCGACGAGGCGTTGCTCGGCCAGGAGATCCGCGGTGTGACGGCGACCGACCTGGAGGCTCCGGCGCGGTTTCTCCAGCCGGGGGAGGTCGTGCTCAGCGGACTCGTGTGGTGGAGCCGGGACGGCGGCTCGGACAAGGCCGACCGCTTCGTCTCCGCGTTGCGCGGCGCCGGAGCGGTGGCGCTCCTCGCCGGTGAGGAAACGCACGGCGCGGTGCCCGTGGAGCTGGCCGATGCCTGCCGGAGGCACCGGATCGCGCTGATCGCCGTACCGGCGCACACGAGCTTCCGGGCGATCACCGAAGCCGTCTACCTCCGCCAGTGGGGCGAGCTCAGCCGCCGGCCCGCCGACCACTTCGCACTGCCGGAGAACGTCCGCCTGGACCTCGACCGCGCGCTGGAAGCCGACGCGACGGCAGGCGAGTTGCTCGACCGGGCCTTCGGCCACCTCGGCACGCCGGCCTGTCACCTGCTGACCGGCAGCGGACGGACCGTCGCGCGGACGACCGGTTCGGCCGAACTGCCCGCCCACCGGGCTGCCGAACTCCTGCGCGGTGCGCACGGCACGACGGTGCGGGTCGAGGCGGACGACACGGTCTTCGACGCCTGGCACCTCTACCTGCCCGAGCCGGGGAAGGTCCCTCCGCGGGTCCTTCAGGAGATAGCCGAGCTCCTCGGCCGCCACCGGCGCCGCCAGGACCGCCACCGGGCGGCGCGCCTCGCGGCCTGCGCGGAGCTCATGGACGCCGCGGGTGCCCCGCGCCCCGATGCCCACCGGTTGCACGGCGCACTGGCGTCCTGCGGTCTGGGCGACCGGGCGGCGTACACCGTGGTCGTCGCGGTCCTCGGGCCGCACGGGGGAGGCGGTGCGGATGCCGTCGCCGCGCTCACCGAGGCGCTGCGACACCTGCCGTCCGTCTCCTTCGCGGTCGCCGAGGGCCTCGGCGGCGAGGCGATGGCGGTCGTCGCGACGCACGAGGGCGCCGGGGGCGAGCTGAGGGAAAGGCTCGGTGAGGCATGGCCGTTGGTCCACGCCTGCCGCCCGGTCGCCGCTCCGCGCGCCGGTGTGAGCGAGCCCGTCGCCGCCGAGAGGGGGTTGAACAGCGCACTGGTCCAGGCGCGTTACGCGCTGTCGGCGGCCCGCGCCGCGGCGACGTCGGAGGCCCGTGTCGCCGGCCTCGGCGACCTCGACGGGCTTGAGATGCTGATGGCCGGCATCCCCGTCGACGTACGGAACGCCTACCGCGAGACGGTCCTTGGCCCGCTGCTGGGCTCCGGGCGTGGTTCCCACGCGATGCTCCTGGAGACCCTGGAGACCTTCCTGGCGCACGACTGCTCATGGGCGAGGACCGCGGAGGCCCTGCACGTCCATGTGAACACGGTCCACTACCGCGTCGCCCGCATCGAGGCCCTCACCGGCCGTGACCTGTCCCGTATCGACCACAAGACGGATCTGCGCGCCGCGCTGCTCTGCCGCTGACGCTCCCTCCCGGAGTGGTCAGGGCACGTCGATGTGCACGCTCGTCGACTTCACCCGGGCGGTCACCGTGACGCCGACGTCGAGCCCCAGTTCCTCGACGGCCTCGCGCGTCACGAGCGACACCAGCCGGTGCGGACCGGACTGGACCTCCACCTGTGCGGCCACGTCGTCGACCCGTACGGCCGTCACGATCCCCACGAACGAGTTCCGGACGGAGGTCGGCACGTCGTCCTCCGGAACGGCGTGCAGTCCCGCACCCCGCTCCTTCGCGAAGCGGGCCAGGTCCGCACCCTCGATGATCCGTTTGCCGGCTCCGTCGCGCTCCATGCCCAGCCTGCCGCCGTCCGCCCACCGGCGAACGGTCTCCGAGCTCACTCCGAGCAGCTGCGCGGCCTGCCCAATGCTGTACGACGACACACCTGCACTCTAGGTCACGCGGGTGGTGGCGCTCGCGGTTCGTCGACATCGTCTCCGGCGGGGCTCACTCCGTTTCGGCCGGGGCGGGCATGGCGAGCTCGGAGTCCGCGGTAGGCGCCACCCCGGTGTGGCTGCTGCCGGCGGCGGGTGCGGTGAGCACGGCGGTCATCGGCGGTGCGTGCTGGATGTCGGGGCACGTCCACGCGGACGCCACCCTGCAGACCGGGGCCCGCTTCCTGCATGTGGCCTCGTGTTCGCCGTCACGGTCAACGGCCTGTACGCCCACTGGCTCGGCCGGCGCCTGGAGCGGTACCGCGGCCTGCCGGTTCCGCGCCACCTCCTGGTCCGGTCCGGAGCGGCCGCGACGGTCAGCCAGGCCGGCTGGTGGGGGGCCTCGCTGATCGGCTTCCTCAACAGCCGGACCTGAGGCGCCGGCCGCCGTCGCGGACGCATCGCCCGCATCGCACTGGACGCGGCGTCAGGTCAGCTGCTTGAGGACCTCGGCCGCGAGCGGGGTGGAGGAGGACGGGTTCTGGCCGGTGACGAGGTTGCGGTCGACGACGATGTTCGGGACCCACGGCTCGCCGACCTGTACGTCCACGCCTGCTTCGACGAGGCGGGTCTCCAGGAGCCATTTCGCCTTGTCGGCCAGGCCGGCCTGGGTCTCCTCCGCGTTGGTGAAGGCGGCGACCTGGTAGCCGGCGAAGGCGTTGGTGCCGTCGGCCTTCGTGGCGGCGAGCAGCGCGGCGGGGCCGTGGCAGACGACGGCGAGGGGCTTGCCCGAGGCGAGGGCGTCGACCAGGATCCGGCCCGAGACCGGGTCGACGGCGAGGTCCTCCATGGGGCCGTGGCCGCCGGGGTAGAAGACGGCCGCGTAGTCGTCGAGGCGCACGTCCTCCAGCGAGATCGGGTGCTGGAGCTCGGTGAGCGAGGCGAGGGCGACGGCGACCCTGGCGGCGCCTTCCTGGCCGCCGTTGAACTCGGGGGCGAGGCTGCCCCGGTCGACGGTGGGGACGACACCGCCGGGGGTGGCCACCACGATCTCGTGGCCGGCGGCCGTGAACGCCTCGTACGGCGCCACGGCCTCCTCGGCCCAGAAACCGGTGGGGTGCTCGGTGCCGTCGGCGAGCGTCCAGTGGTCGGCGCCCGTCATCACGAAGAGGATCTTGGACATGGTCGGGAGACTCCGAGGGGGCGGGGGCTGACGCTCCGGGTCCGGGGCGTCAGTGCGGTCATGCCCTCGACGCTACGCCCGCCTCAGGCTGCCGGAGCGGTGAGGCCCGCGAGGGCGAGGGCCCTGGCGACGGCCGGGAGGTCCAGCGGTTCGTGATCCGGGTTGGTGGGGCGCAGTCGTCCCAGCAGCAGGTCCGGATCCAGCCGGTGTGCCTCGGCTTCGGCCAGAAGAGTGTCCGCGCTCGGCCCGGCGGTGGTGCCGTCGAGGTACTCCGACAGGCCGCGCAATGCCTGGTCCCGGCCGACGAGCTCGCTCAAGCCGCAGTCCAGGCCGTCGTCGCCGAGGTCGTCGGGGTACGGGGCACGGGCCCAGGTCCCGTTCTCGTACCAGTAGACGCAGCCCAGCTCGTAGCCCTTGAGCCGGTCGTGCAGCTCGTCGTACGGGAGCCAGTCCGGGCCGCCCGCCAGCATGTCGATCGGCGGCTCGTGCCACTTGACCTCGCTCGCCTCGTCCTCGCCGTAGAGCACGAACCGGCCCTCGCCCATCCGCGACATGGTCCACCAGGTGCAGCCGGAGTCGTCGTGGTGGAGGCCTTCGTCGTCGATCCAGAGGCCGGTGCGGTAGCCGCTCGGGCGCTGCTCGTCGGCGGTGGTCGCGCTCATCGCGGCGAGCAGGGCCCACCGGGCCCACAGCGCCTCGCCGGCCGGAAGGTCCTCCGGCAGTCCCGGACGGTGAATGGTCATCCTTGCCCCCGTGCGTCGTCGTCCCGATGGTGATCGCGACAACCGTACGGCCGGCACCGGCGCCGGGTCCGGGCCGGGGCCGGCCGTACGAGGCCCGCGCCGTCAGTCCGTCGTCGCCGGGGCCGTACGGGCGAAGTGGCGGGCGGTGGGGACCAGCGCCGCCGCGGCCGGTACGAGGAAGCAGGCGGCGGCGCAGGCGCCGAGTACCGGCGTGACCCCGAAGGCGTCGATGGCCGGGGCCATCAGGGCCAGGCCGACGGGCGCGAGGCCGTAGGACACGAGGAAGTCCAGCGAGGAGACGCGGGCCAGCTTGTCCGGCGCGACCTCGCGCTGAGTCGCGGTGAACCAGGGCACGTTGAACAGCTCGATCCCGATCCCGGCGACGGCGTACGCGGCGACGACCACGAGCGGGTGCACGGGCAGCACCAGGCTCAGCGGTGCGACGCCGTACGCGGCGAGACCGGCGAAGGCGGCCCAGCCCTGGGAGCGAGGCCGCAGTCGGGCGATGACCAGCGCTCCGGCGAGCGCGCCCACGGTGTACGCGGTCATGGCCGCGGCCAGCACCCACTGGGTGTCGTACCGGTCCCTGCTGATCAGGGGCAGCGCGACGCTGGTGGCGGAGTAGCCGAGGGCGATGACCGCGACCAGGGCGGCGAGACCGGCGAGGAACCACGGGTGGCGCCGCGCCTCGCGTATGCCCTCCAGGAACTCGGCGCGGAAGCCTGCTCGCGGCGCGGGTGCGGCGGCGGGGTCCGTGGTGGCGGGGTCCGTGGAGGCGGCGGGGTCCGTCGCGGTGGCCGGGTCCGCCTTGGAGGCCCGGGCCTTGCCGGCCGCGCCCTTGCCCGGGACGAGTGCGGCGACCAGCCAGAGCAGGCCGATGCCGAGCAGCAGCGTCCCGATGTCGAGGAAGGCGGCGAGCAGCGCGGTCAGGGCGGGGCCGGCGAGCGTGGAACCGCGTACGGCCATGGTCATGGCGGCGTTGGCCTGTTGGCGGCGGTCGGGGTCGACGGTCTCGGCGGTGAGCGCCTGGAACGCCGGGCGGCAGGCGCCCTGTCCGGCGCCCGCGAGGGCGGCGGCGGCCGTCATCAGGACGAGCGAGCGGCCGAGCCCGGCGGCGAGGAGCGGTGCGGCCGTCGCCGCCGCGAGGCCCGACCAGAGGACGACCGCGCGGCGGGAGTGCCGGTCGGCCAGCACGCCGCCGACGGTGACGGCGGCGAGGAAGCCGACGGTGCGCGCGGCGAGGACCAGGCCGAGTCCGGCGGCGCCGAGGTCGCGGTGCAGGACGGCGAGTCCGAGGACGAACGGCAGGGCCCAGGTCGCGAGCCCGGAGGCGGTGGTGCCCGCCCACAGGCGCAGGAACGCGGTGTCGCGGAGGATCGAACGGGCGGGCGGTGTCGCGGACTTGGTCGTCGTGGGTGGGGGCGTGGTCGCCACGGTGTGGGTGCTCCTTGGGGCTGGGAGGGGGCTGGGAGGGGGGTTGTGAGAGCGCTGGGAGAGGGGGGTGGGTCGGTCGGTGGACCGGGCCCCCGGTGTGGTTAATGAAAATGAATACCATTACAGTACCCTTCGAACGCGGCACTCCTGCCGGGTGCACGACAACACCCACGCCCGTACCCCGCCCTCCCTTCGCAGACCGGAGACCCCATGCGCCACCCCGCCCGCCTCGGCATCGCCCTCACCGTCCTCCTCGCCACCGCGGGCTGCTCATCGGCGAGCGGCGACGGCCCCGCGCCGGACGCCAAGCCCGCCAACAGGTCCTCCGGCGCCGTGAATTCCGTCAGCAGCTGCGGTCGCCAGGTCTCCTTCGCCGAGCCCCCGAAGCGGGCCGTCGCCCTGGACCAGACCTCGACCGAGACCCTGCTCGAACTCGGCCTCCAGGACCGCATGGCGGGAACGGCCAACCTCAAGACGAAGATCCCGGCCCCGTACGCCGCCGCCTACGCCAAGGTCCCGGTGATCGCCCCGAAGATCGCCACCGGCGAGCAACTGCGCGCCGCCACACCCGACTTCGTCGTCGCCGGCTCCACGGACCTGTTCACCAAGGACCGGGTCGGCACCCGGGAGGAGCTGGGCACCCTCAAGGTCCCCACCTTCGTCAGCGCCGTGGACTGCCCGGAGCGGAATCCGGCCGGCACGACCCCCTTCGAGCTGCTCTTCGCCGACTACGAGAACCTCGGCAAGGTCTTCGGGGCCGAGGACCGGGCCGGCAAGCTCGCCGCCCGCCAGCGCGCCGCCGTCGCCAAGGCCGGGGCGAACGCCTCCAAGGTTCCCCAAGGCGCGGACCGGCCGACCGTCGTGTACCTCTACTCGGTCTTCAACGGCATGCCGTACGTGGCGGGCAAGACCGGCCTGCCCAGCGAGATGAGCCGGATCGTCGGCGCGAAGAACGCCTTCGACGACGTCGACGAGGACTGGCCGGAGGTCTCCTGGGAGGAAGTCGCCCGGCGCGACCCGGACTTCATCGTGATCGGCGACCTGTCCGAGCGCGGCCGGCCGGGCGACAGCGCCGCCGAGAAGCGCGCCTCGATGACCGCGCACCCCGTGATCTCCCGGCTGGCCGCGGTCCGCGACGACAGGATCCTCGAAGTGCCGGGCATCGAGCTGGATCCGTCGGTGCGCTCGGTGCACGCCCTGGGGCTGCTGGCGGACGGGATGAAGGAGCTCGGGTATGTCCGCTGACCCGGTCGCCCGGCCGGGGCCGGTGGATCTCCTGCTGCCCGCGGCCCGGGGATCCGCCGCGGGGGTCGCGGGTGCCGTGGGGGTCGCAGGTGCTGTGGGCGCCGCCGGAGCCTCCGGTCCCGCAGGCTCTTCCGGTTCCGCCGGTTCCGCCGGTTCCGCCGGTTCCGTTGAGACGTCCGACCCGTCCGATACGTCCGACCCGTCCGGCCCGCCCGTGGCGGTTCGGTCGGCGGCGGGCCGGGCGGTCCTCTTCCTCCTCGCCGTGGGCGTCCTGGCGGGCTCGGTGGCGGCGGCCGTCCGCCTCGGTACCGCCGACGTGGGCTGGACCGGCCTAGCCCGCGTCCTCGGCGCCCATCTCGGCCTGGACGTCGCTCCGTTGCCCCCGTTGGTGGACTCCCTCGTCTGGGACCTGCGCCTCCCGCGCGTGCTGATGGCCGCCCTCGTCGGCGCCTCGCTCGCCGTGTGCGGCGCGGTGCTCCAGGCGGTCACCCGCAACGCCCTCGCCGACCCCTACCTGCTCGGGGTCTCCTCGGGCGCCTCGACGGGAGCCGTCGCCGTCGTCGTGCTCGGGGTGGGCGCGAGCACGCTCGGGGTCACCGGCGGCGCGCTCGTCGGCGCCCTGGCGTCCTTCGCCCTGCTCCTCCTGCTCCTGCGGCGCAGCGGTCTCGACTCGGTCCGGATCGTCCTCACCGGTGTGGTCGTCGGCCAGCTGTTCACCGCCCTGACCTCGCTCGTCCTGATGGCCTCCGCGGACGCCGACACCACGCGGGCCGTCACCCACTGGCTCCTGGGCTCGATGGCGCCGGCCCGGTGGGACACCGTCGTCGTCTGCGCGATCGTCACCCCGCTGGGGCTCGCGGTGGCGTGGCTCTGCTCCACCGCCCTCGACGGGCTCTCCTTCGGCACCGACACCGCGGCCTCCCTGGGGATCGGCGTACGGCACACCCGGATGCTGCTCCTCGTGGTCACGGCCGTGCTGACGGCGGTGGCGGTGGCCACGGTCGGAGCCATCGGCTTCGTCGGGCTGATCGTCCCGCACGGGGTGCGGTTCCTCGTCGGGCCGCTGCACCGGGTGCTGCTGCCCTACGCGGCGCTCGCCGGAGCGGTGTTCCTGGTCTGGACGGACGCGCTGGCGCGGATCGCCTTCGCGCCCCGCGAGGTTCCCGTGGGTGTCATCACGGCCCTCCTCGGCGTACCGCTCTTCCTCCTCGTCCTGCGCAGGAGGGGGGAACTGTGAGGATCACCGCCGAAGCGCTCAGCTGGTCGGTGGCCGGCACGACGGTCGTCCGCGAGGTCAGCGCCGACATCGCCCCCGGCGAGACCGTGGGCCTCCTTGGCCCCAACGGCTCCGGCAAGTCGTCGCTGCTGCGCTGCCTGGCCGGGCTGCGCGCTCCCGGCGCGGGCGCGGTCCGGTACGACGGGGAGTCCGTACGCGACTGGAACGCGCGCCGGATCGCCCGTCACGTCGCCTTCGTCGAGCAGGACTCGGGAGCCGACAGCGACCTTCGGGTCCGCGACGTCGTGGGCCTGGGGCGGACACCGTTCCGGGACCGCTGGCGCGGACCGGACGCCACCGACCGGGCCGTGGTCGCCGCCGCCCTCGAACGCCTCGGACTCACCGCGCTCGCCGACCGCTCCTGGAAGGCCCTGTCGGGCGGCGAGCGGCAGCGCGCCCACATCGCCCGCGCGCTCGCCCAGCAGCCGTACGCCCTCCTGCTCGACGAGCCCACCAACCACCTCGACGTCAAACACCGGTTGGAGCTGATGGAGCTGCTGTCCGGCACCGGACAGACGGTCCTGGTCGCGCTCCACGACCTGTCGCTCGCCGCCCGGTACTGCGACCGGCTGCTCCTCCTCCACCACGGCCGGCTGATCGCCGCCGGCCCGCCCGCCGCCGTGCTGACCGCCGAACGGCTCGCCGACGTCTTCGAGGTCGACGCCGAACTCACCGCCGACGCCCTGGGGCACCCCCAGGTGACGTACCGAGGACCGCTCCGCGCGGCGGCACCGCGCCCCCCGGCGGCCCCCGCACCCCCACCCGCTCTGTGAAGAGGAAAACCATGACCCACACGATCCCCACCCCTCCCTCCATCCCCACCCCCACCTCCGGTGCCCGGGTCGGCGCGACGTCCGTCGACGGCCTCGTCGAAGCCGTCCTGGCCGGGGAACACGGACCCCTTCCCGCCGAGCTCGTCGCGACCAGCGTGTTCTGGATCCACCACGGCACCCGCCTGGCCGGCGGCGACACCACCTACCTCAACCAGTACGTCCTCGTCCGCCTCGGCGGCTCGTTCGGCGGCTGTGCCTTCGAGGCCGGCGAGATCGACCCGTCGATCTGCCGCGACTCCTCCGGCACCCCGCTCGACGTGCTCCTGCGAGAGGCCCCGCGACCGCTGCGGATCGCCGCCCTCGACGCCTACCTCTCCGAGGTCCGCCCGCACCGGACGGCCGGCGAGGCGGGCGACGCCGAACCGGTCACCCTCCCCGCCGGAACCCCGGAGGTCCGCGCCCGGGCCCGCGACGCGGCCATCGCCGGCCTGCTGGACATCGAGGAGGGCGCCGAGGTCGGCCTCATCGGCGTCGTCAACCCGCTCGTCGCCGCCATCCGCGAGCGCGGCGGCCGGCCGCTGCCCTGCGACCTCAACCTCAGGACCACCCAGTGGGGCGACCCCGTCACCGCCGACATGCACGAGGTGCTGGACCGGGCCGAGGCCGTCGTCGCCACCGGAATGACCCTGAGCAACGGCTCGTTCGACACCATCCTCGACCGCTGCCGCTCCCGTGGCATCCCGCTGGTCGTCTACGCGCAGACCGGCAGCGCCGTCGCCCGGGCCTTCCTCGGCTCCGGCATCACCGCACTGTCCGCGGAACCGTTCCCCTTCTCCCAGTTCAGTGCCGAGGAGACGGTCCTGTACCGCTACCGGACGGTGGGCGGCGCGTGATCCCCGCCGGTACCGGGTACGCCCCCTGTCACCACGGCGAGATCCTCCAGGGCGTCTTCCTCGACGACGACGGGCGCCGATGCGCCGGACTGGTCACCCTCCCGATGGCCGGCCCGGGCAGCCGGGCCGAGTTCGTACGCGGCCCCGGCACGCCGCCCGAGGCCCTCACCGTCGTCCCCTCCGGCCGGAGGAAGGCCGCACAGGCCGCGGTCCTCGCCGTGGCCGCATGTGCGGAGAGAACCCATCAGCCGCCCTGCGGAGGGGAGTTGCGCCTCACCGGGGACATCCCGGTGGGGCTGGGCATGGGCAGCTCCACCAGCGACGTCATCGCCACCGTCCGGGCGGTCGCCGACTCGTACGGCCTGCGCCTGACGCCCGGGACGGTCGCCCGGCTGGCGGTCCGCGCCGAGCTGGCCTGCGATCCGCTGATGCTGGACGGCGGCCCCGTGCTCTTCGCCCAGCGGGAGGGCCGGGTCCTGGAAGCCCTCGGCCCCGCCCTGCCGCCGTTGGTCGTGGTGGGCTGCGTGCTCGGCGGCGGAGCGCCCGTCGACACGCTGGCCCTGCCCGCGTACGAGCCCGACGACAGCGACGTACGGGCCTATGAGCGGCTGCGCACGCTGCTGCGCCGGGCCGTGGCCACCGGCGACGTCGCGCTCCTCGGCGAGGTCGCCACCGCCAGCGCGCGGCGCGGCCAACAGGTGCTCGGACACCCGGAGTTCGACGCCCTGACCGGCATCGCCCACCGGGTCGGGGCGGCGGGCGTGCAGATCGCACACAGCGGCGCGGTGGCGGGCGTGCTCTTCGACCCGGCCGCGCCCGGGGTGCGGCACCGAGTCCGGCGCTGCCTGCGCGCCCTGGACGCCCACGGCATCCCCGCCACCCGGACCTTCACGACCGCCACCACCACCAAGGAGACCTGGAATGGACCAGCACATCGCGGAGTCGATCGGCCGGCCGGACCTGATACGTCTCGACGACCGGCTCGTCTGCCTGCGCTTTGAGACGATGAAGGTGGTCTCGGCCCTCGCGGCGGTACGCCACCTCCTGGACACCGGAGTCGTACGGCGCGGGGACACCCTCCTCGACAGCTCCAGCGGCATCTACGCCTACGCCCTCGCCCTGGCCTGCCACCGGTACGGCATGCGCTGTCACATCGTCGGCTCGACCACCGTGGACCACACGCTGCGCACGCAACTCGCCGTACTAGGAGCGACGTTGGAGCAGATGGAACCGTGCAGCGACCTCAAGCTCGACCAGAAGCGGCGCGTCGTGCGGATCCACGAGATCCTCGCCGAGCACCCCGAGTACCACTGGATGCGGCAGTACCACGACGACATCCACTACCTCGGCTACCGCGCGATCGCCGACGGGATCCGGGAGGCGACCGGAGCGGACGGACTCACCGTCGTCGGCGGGGTCGGCTCGGGCGCCTCCACCGGCGCCCTGGCCCGCTACCTCCGCGCGGCGGACGACGGCCCGGACGACGGCTTGGGCGCCGGACCGGACAGCGACGCGGCCGATCGCCCCGGCGGCCGCGCGGCCGACGTCGCACTCGTCGGCGTCCAGCCGTACGGCAGCGTCACCTTCGGCGCCGAACACGTCTCCGATCCCGAGATCATCATCGCCGGGATCGGCAGCTCGATCCCCTTCGGGAACGTCTCCCACGAGCTGTACGACACCCTGCACTGGATCTCCTTCGACGCGGCGCTGGCCGGCAGCGTCGACCTGCTGCGCCGCCACGCGGTCTTCGCGGGACTCTCGACCGGCGCCGGCTACCTCGCCGCCCGCCACGAACACGAACGCAGCCCCGAGCGCACGGTCCTCTTCCTCGCCGCCGACACCGGCCACCGCTACGTCGACACCGTCTACGCACGCCACCGCGAGGCCGTGCCCGTCGAGGGCCTCGCCCCGCGCGACGTTACCGACCGGAGCCAACTGGCCCTGCCGTGGTCCCGGATGCACTGGAACCGCGCCCGTGCGTGAACATTCGTACGTTCCAGCGAGGTGATCACTCGCTCCTCGGCGTCCTGGAGACCATCGAGGACCGCTCGCCGCTCGGTGCCGCCGACGCGGGGCCCACGTGCTCCCGCCGGGCCGGCGGGAGCACGGGGACCCTCCTCGTCGCGGCGCGGTCAGGGGGTGGTGAGCTCGGACCGGACGGTGCGGGCCGCCTCGACCAGGTTCTCCAGTGCGGCCCGGGTCTCGGGCCAGCCGCGGGTCTTCAGGCCGCAGTCGGGATTGACCCACAGCCGCTCGGCGGGGATGGCCCTGAGGCCGGTACGGAGCAGCTCGGCGGCCTCGTGGGCACTCGGGACGCGCGGGGAGTGGATGTCGTAGACACCGGGTCCCGCCTCGCGCGGGTAGCCGTGGGCGGCGAGTTCCCGGGCGACCTGCATGTGCGAGCGGGCGGCCTCCAGGCTGATGACGTCGGCGTCGAGGTCGTCGATGGCCTGGACGACGTCGCCGAACTCGGCGTAGCACATGTGGGTGTGGATCTGGGTCTCCGCGCGCACCCCGGCGGTCGTGAGGCGGAACGCCTCCGTCGCCCAGTCCAGGTAGGCGTCGTGGTCGGCCGCGCGGAGCGGCAGGGTCTCGCGGAGGGCCGGCTCGTCCACCTGGATGACCGAAGTGCCCGCCGCCTCCAGGTCGTTCACCTCGTCCCGCAGGGCGAGAGCGACCTGGCGGGCGGTGTCGGCGAGCGGCTGGTCGTCACGGACGAAGGACCAGGCGAGCATGGTGACGGGTCCGGTGAGCATGCCCTTGACGGGCTTGGCGGTGAGGGACCGGGCGTACGCCGTCCAGCGGACCGTCATCGGCGCCGGCCGGGAGATGTCGCCGGCGAGGACCGGCGGCCGGACGTAGCGGGTGCCGTAGGACTGGACCCAGCCGTGCCGCGTGGCGAGGTAGCCCGTGAGCTGTTCGGCGAAGTACTGGACCATGTCGTTGCGTTCGGGCTCGCCGTGGACCAGGACGTCGAGGCCGGTCTTCTCCTGGAAGGAGATCACTTCCTGGATCTCGGACCTGATGCGCTCCTCGTACCCGGCGGTGTCGATCCGGCCGGCCCGCAGGTCGGCCCGGGCGGTCCGCAGCTCCGCGGTCTGCGGGAACGAGCCGATGGTCGTACTGGGGAGCAACGGAAGCCGGAGGGTGGCGTGTTGGGCGGCGGCCCGTTCGGCGTACGGCTGGGGGCGCCGGGTGTCGGAGGCGGTGACGGCGGCGGCGCGGGAACGGACGGCCGGGTCGCGGGTGATGGGGGAGCCGGCCCGCGAGGCGAGGTCGGCGCGGTTGGCGGCGAGCTCGGCGGTGATGGCCCCGGTGCCCTGTGACAGGCCCTTCGTCAGGGTCACGACCTCGGCGGTCTTCTGGCGGGCGAAGGCGAGCCAGCGCAGGATCTGCGGATCGATCTCGCGTTCGGCCGCCGCGTCGAGCGGGACGTGCAGCAGGGAGCAGGAGCCCGCCACGTCGACGCGGTCGGCGAGGCCGAGGAGGGTGCCGAGGGTGGTGAGCGACGCCGCGAGGTCGTTGACCCAGATGTTGCGGCCGTTGACCACACCGGCGACGAGCCGCTTGCCCGGCAGGCCGCCGGCGGCGGCGAGCGCGTCGAGGTTGGCGGCCGCCCGCTCCGTGAAGTCGAGCGCGAGCCCCTCGACCGGCGCCTTGGCCAACACCGGGAGGGCGTCGCCGAGTCGGTCGAAGTAGGAGGCGACCAGGAGCTTGGGCCGGTCCGTGAGCCCGCCGAGGTCGCGGTAGGCGCGGGTGGCGGCGTTCAGTTCCGCCGGGGTGCGGTCCTGGACGAGCGCGGGCTCGTCGAGCTGGATCCAGTCCGCGCCCGCCGCCCGCAGGTCGGCGAGGACCTCGGCGTACACCGGGAGCAGCCGGTCGAGGAGGGTGAGCGGATCGAAGTCGGCGGCCACGCCGGGCGCCGGCTTGGCGAGCAGCAGGTAGGTGACGGGGCCGATCAGGACGGGCCGGGCGGCGAGGCCCAGGGCGAGGGCCTCGCGGAGCGCGGTGACCTGCTGGGAGGAGTCGGTGGAGAAGACCGTGCCGGGCCCCAACTCCGGGACGAGATAGTGGTAGTTGGTGTCGAACCACTTGGTCATCTCCAGCGGTGCGACGTCCTGGGTGCCGCGCGCCATGGCGAAGTACCCGTCGAGCGGATCCGCGGCGACGGCCGCCCGGTGGCGCTCGGGGATCGCGCCCACCATGACGGTGGTGTCGAGGACGTGGTCGTAGTACGAGAAGTCGCCGGTGGGGACCTCGGTGATGCCGGCGGCGGCCAGCTGCCGCCAGGTGGTGGCGCGCAGGTCGGCGGCGGTGCTCCGGAGGGCGTCGGCGGTGACGCGGCCCTTCCAGTACCCCTCGACGGCCTTCTTCAGTTCCCGGTCGGGCCCTTGGCGGGGGTAGCCGTACAGGGTGGACTGCGCTGCCGCGGCTGCGGACTTGGTGGTCACGGAGATCTCCTTCGCGAGATGAATCCCTGAGATCCCGGAGACGGGACGCGGACGCGAAGGGGTGACGGAACGGACGGCGCGACCCGGCGCGGTGCGACGCGGTCGTCCTTCTCGCTCTGTACGCCGACCCGCCCACGAGGTCACCGGAATGTCCGCGCGCGGAATCGTCCGCGTGCGGGCAACGGGCAGGTCTTCGGACTCGCGGGCACGTCCTCACGGGGGAGGACTCCTAGTGGCCGTCGCTTCCCAGACCCGTCCCGGGTCCAGTGCTGATGACGGCGGTCGTTCCCGCTCACCGCTGCGGGGCAGTCCCGGATTCCCACCGGGTTCCCTCTTACGACGCATCCCGTCCGGCTGACGGGGCGAACCAGCTGCACCCGCAGCCTAGCCTGGTCGTCCGGTTGTTCGCACGCGACGGGACTCCGGAGCGCCACCGGGCCCCGGAGTCCGTCATGTCGGGTCGTACGTGCGTGTGCGTGCGTGCGTGTCGGGGTCAGGCGCCGCAGAAGGACTCGGTCCGGACGAAGCCGCCGAGGTTCTCGTCGTCGGTGCCGAGCAGCGTGTCCGCGGACTCGGGCAGGCACTCCACCGCCTCGACCTTGTACTGGGGGTACGTCCCGAGCACGGTCGGGGAGGCCGCGAGCGCGACCCGTACCCGGCCCGTCGCCGAGATCGTCACCCGGCCGGCGTCGCTCACCGCCGAGTCGAACGGGCCGTCGTCGCCGGCGTCCGCCGCCGACCCCACGACGAGCCTGCCGGCGGCGGTCACCGCGATGTCGGAGATGTGCCGTGCACCGTCGTCGGCGGGGTGTGCGGCCCGGTAGGTCCGGCTCGTCACCGCCCCGAACAGCGGCTGCCCCCACGCGGCGAACGTCAGCGGCGCCGCGTACAGGGTGGCGGGACGGCCGGGGCCGGCGCCCCGGTCCGCCCACAGGGCGGCGAGCTTTCCGTTCTGGGCGACGAGCGCGAAGCTCTCGAAGTCGTCGCCCTCGCCGATCGCCGGCAGCGGCGTGTAGTCGACGACCGTCGCCGTCGAGCCGGCGACCTTCAGGCGGAACAGGACTCCGCGGCTGGTGAGTGCCAGGTACTCGCCCGGCATCCCCGGGACGGCCTCGATGGCCTCCAGGTCGACCGGCTCCGGCCCGTCCCAGGTGAGCGGCGCGACGGTGTCGGAACCCTCCCGATGGGTGATCCGGGACAGCCGCTGTTGCCCGGACCGCTTGTTGTCATGGACGACCAGGACCTGCACGCCGGTGCCGTCGTCGGTACGGCCCTCGTACGCGAGACCGCTGACACCGCTGAGGACGTCGCCACCGACCTTCTGCCACTCTCCGGCGGCCCCGGCGGGGGCGGAGCCCAGCGTCGTCAGCAGCGCGGTCGCCGCGGTGAGCCAGGCCATGCGCTGCAACATCGAAAGTTTCACGGAGTCGCTTGCCTTCTCTGTCCGACAGACGCGAGATCACGCGCCGGACGTCAGGCTATGGATCTTGGTACGGGCGGCCCCAGCGCCCGTTGCTCCGTTCGCCGGAGCGCGCGGTCGGACAAGGGGCGCGTGGGCGGTAGGTGCGCGCCCCCTCAGTCCCCGAGACCTCTCACCGGGCCGGACGGGCGTCCGTACGAGGTTCGCCCGGCCCGCGGAACGGCAGCGTCCGGCTGAGGACCAGGTTCGTGGTCGTGCTCCCGAACTGCGCCAGCGCGTCGACGAGCTCCTCCAGATGGGACATCGACGTGGCCGCCACCTTCAGGACGTAGCAGTCGTCACCCGTGGTCCGCAGGCACTCCAGGTACTCCGGGCGCTCACCGAGCAGCCGGCGCAGCGGCTCGTGCCGGGTCCCCGGGTACTTCAGCCGCACCACCGCGAGCACCGGATAGCCGGTCCGCTCCAGGTCGACCTCCGCCCGGAACCCCGTGATCACCTCGGCGGCCTCCAGGCGCCGCACCCGCTCCTTGGTCGCCGACGCGCTCAGATTCACCCGCCGCGCCAACTCCGTGTACGCGATCCGGCCGTCCTTCTGGACCTCCGTCAGGATCGCCCAGTCCGTCGCGTCGAGAGTCTCGGTCATCCGGCCAGATTACCGGCGGATCCACGGCCGAAGGGCCCCGGAACAGGCGGGAATCCCTTCAGCGGCCCCCGGGCGCCGGACTAGCCTCGTCCTCGTGAAGATCGGAGTCAACATCCTCAATTTCGGGCCCGGGACCGACCCCGGAGTCCTGCGGGAATGGGCCCGGACCGTGGAAGGCCTGGGGTACGACCTCCTCATGGTCTCGGACCACATCGCCATCACCCCCGACGTCGCCGAGCGCTATCCGGCACCCTTCTACGAACCGTTCACCACCCTCTCCTGGCTCGCGGGCCTCACGACCCGGGTCCGGCTCGGTACGACGGTGCTCATCGCGCCCTACCGGCACCCGCTGCTCACCGCCCGCATGGCGGCCAACCTCGACCGGCTCAGCGGGGGCCGGCTCGTCCTCGGGGTGGGGGTGGGGTGGGCGCGCCAGGAGTTCGCCGCCCTCGGGATCCCCTTCGAGCGCCGCGGCCGGCTCACCGACGAGCACGTGCGCGGCGTCCGCGAGGCCTGGGAGAACACCGCGGACTACGGGGACCGGCGGATCCCGGTGTGGGTCGGCGGCAACAGCGATGCGGGGGTACGCCGTGCCGTACGCCTCGGCGACGCGTGGCATCCGCTGCGCTGCACCATGCCGTGGCTGCGCGAGGGCGTCGACCGGCTGAAGGCCGCCGCCGACGAGCAGCGGCTCCCCGTGCCCGCATTCGCCCCCCGGATCGCGCTCGGGATCACGGCGGCACCGGTCACCGCGGCGGACCGGCTCGCGGGGCACGGCACGCTCGACCAGATCCTGGACGACCTCGACCAACTGCGGCTGCTCGGCGCCGAGTCCGTCGTCCTCGACCCGTACGCCGGGGATCCGAGCGAGACGCTCCATCCGGAGAAGGCCTGGGAGGCACTCGCCGCCGTGGCCGCGCACCTCGACCTGAACGGAGCTCCCGCATGATCACGCCCGACGACCACACCCTCCTCCGCCGCGCCATCGCGCTCGCCGCCAAGGCGAAGGAGGGCGGCGACCCGCCCTACGGTTCGCTGCTCGCGGCACCGGACGGGACGGTCCTCGCGGAGGACCACAACACCACCCTCACGGACCGGGACATCACCGCCCACCCGGAGCTGAAGCTGGCACGGTGGGCCGCGAAGGAACTGGACGCGGCGACGGCGGCCGAGACCACGATGTACACCAGCTGCGAACCGTGCGGGATGTGCGAGCCCGTCATCCGGCTCGCGGGGCTGCGCCGGGTCGTCTTCGCCCTGTCCGGCGAGCAGCTCCTGGACATCAGGCCGGCGAGCTCGAAGCCGCCCGTACCCCAGGACGGCCCCGCGCTCCTCGACGAGGTGCGGGCCGTAGTCGAGGGCTACTACCGCTGACCGGCGGGGCGTTGACGCCCGGGCCGTCAGTCGTTGACCGCCCGGGCCGTCGGTCGTTGACCGCCCGGGCCGTCGGTCGTTGACCGCCCGGGCCGTCGGTCGTTGACCGCCCCGGCCGTCAGCCGGTGTCCGGGCTCGGCGGAGACGCCGGGAGCGGGATGTCGTAGACGTGGTCCGGGGTCACGATGCCGGTGATGGCCTTCCCGAGGCGGGTGCTGGGCGCGATTCCGCCTTTCGTGACGTCGGTGTTGAGGAGGACGACGAGGGTCGCCTGCGCCTCGGGCAGGTAGATCGTCAGCGACTGGTACCCCGGCAGGGAGCCGTTGTGGCCGATCCAGCCCTGGATGTTGAAGATGCCCAGACCGTATCCGTCGCCGCTGGTGGACGACGGGTAGACCTTGAGGCGTTCGGCCTGGGTCTTGGCGGTGAGCAGTGTGCCCGTGGCGACGGTCTTGGCCCAGGAGCGCATGTCCTGGAGGTTCGAGATCATCGCGCCTGCCGCCCAGCCCCAGGAGGGGTTCCAGTCGGCGGCGTTCTCGATCTCGCCCGACGCGGTCTGCTCGGTGTAGCCCTGGGCGTGCGGCTTGGGGAAGGCGGCGTCCGTGGGGAAGGAGGTGTGCCGCAGGCCCGCGGGCTCCACGACGTTCTTCTGGATGTACTCGTGCAGGGGCATGCCCCCGGCCTTCTCCACGACCAGACCGAGCAGGATCGTGTTCGTGTTGGAGTACTGGAACTCCGCGTCCGGCTGGAACTCCACCGGGTGTTTGAACGAGTAGTCCAGCAGCTGCTGCGGGGTGAAGGGGCGGTCGGGGTTCGAGGTCAGAGCCTTGTAGAAGTCCTCGTCCCCCGTGTAGTTGAACAGCCCGCTGCGCATGGCCGCGAGATTGCGAAGGGTGATCTTGTCGCCGTTCGGCACGCCGTCGACGTAGTCGGAGATGGGGTCGTCGAGGCCGATCTTGCCCTCGTCGACCAGTTCGAGCACGGCCGTCACCGTGAACGTCTTGGTCTCGCTGCCGATGCGCATGAAGAGACCGGGGCTCATGGCCGCGCCGGTCTCGGTGTCCGCCTCCCCGAAGGAGCGGAGGTACGTGCCCTTGCCCGGTGCCGACAGGGCGACCGAGACGCCCGGCACGTCCGCCTCCCGCATGACGTCCTGGATGGCCTTGTCCAGCTCGGCGGCGACCGCCGGGGTCAGCTCGGGGAAGTCGGTCTCCGCATCCGCCGATGGCGCGGCGGCGGAGGACGTCACGAACGCGGCGGGGCCCGGAGGCTCGGTGGCGACGGCGGTGCCCGCACCCAGCGGGGCCGCGAAGATCCCGAGCGCCGCGACACCGGCACAGACGCGCCGCCGACGGCTGAATGAGTACCTCACGGCGGGCCTCCTGCCGGCCGGGGACAACACTCCACCTCTCAGGCTAGGTCCGGCGGGCCGGGCTCGCACGGCGACCCGGGAGCCGTCTGTTAGGTTCCGTTGGCCTGTGAGTTCCGCTTGTCGAGAGGAAGAGACGCACGATGGCCGTCATCCACCGCACCACGATGCAGCCCACCAAACTGGAGCTCCTCGCCGCGTGGCTGCCCACCCGTGCCTGGTACGCCGGCCGGGCGGAGGGGCCGAGCCCGGCCAAGGCCGGTGGGTTCCGGCTCGACGACCCGGCCGGCGAGGTGGGCATCGAGTTCATGGTGGTGACCGACGGGCCGGAGGACGGGGCGACGGCCTATCTGGTGCCCCTCACCTACCGCGGGGCTCCGCTGGAAGGCGCCGAGCACGCCCTCGTCGGCACCTCCGAGCACGGCGTCCTCGGCACGCGCTGGATCTACGACGGCACCCACGACCCCGTTCTCGTCGGGCAGTTGCACGCCCTGCTGCGCGGGCAGGCGGTGGCGCAGGCCCAGTCCGTGAACGACACGCCGGATCCGACGGTCTCCGTCTCCCCGGCCGAGCACGCCGGTGCCGCCGACGCGTCCGGTACGGCCGACGCGGCCGACGCGTCCGACGTGGAACTCGTACGGGTCGCGGACCGGTCCGACCACACCGCCGCGGTGCTGCGGACGGCCGGTGCGGCCGGGGAACTGACGCTGCGTGTACGGCGGGTGCTGCGGGCCGCGGGAGAGGGCACCCTCCCGGAGCCGGGTCAGGTCACGGCCCAGTGGTCGCTGCCGGACGGGAGCACCGCTCGTGGTGCGTTCATCGAGGCGGAGGGCTCCCTCTAGACCCAGTTGACCTCCGCCCGGGCGAGCAGGGGGTCGTCGATCAGCTCCCACAGCGGGACCGCGAGGTTCCCGCTGCGGTAGCGGCCGCCGAAGTGCAGGCCGAGGACGCGATGGTCGTCGAGGTCGAACACGGGGGAGCCGCTGTTGCCGCCCAGCGTCGAGCAGTCGTGCTTCATCACCAGGCTGCCTGGGGTGAACTCGGTGGCCGCGCCCGGCTGGAGACGCTTCACGTTGTACACGTCCATGAAGATCCGGCGCATCGACTCGGGTTCGTTGCGCCGGCCGTCCCAGGCCGGGTAGCCGACCACGTACACCGGGCGGCCGGGCACGCTCGCGGGCGCGTCCGCGGCGACCGCGAGCGGGGTGGGCAGCCCGTCGGGCGACGAGGGTTCGATCCGCAGCAGGGCCATGTCGACGTCCGGGTGGATGCCGATGATCTCCGTGATCTCGTACGGGGCCGAGTACGGCGCGGAGGGGGGCGCCGCGACCGGGTCGCCGTCCACGGGGAGTTCCTCCGCCGGGTCCACCCGTGCCGACATCCCGAAGGTGAGCGTCCAGCGGTCGCGGTCCGCTTCGAAACTGCTGAACTCCGCCGCCACATGACGGTTCGTCATGACCGCGTGCGGGCCGACGAGGAAGGCCGTGCCGATCCAGTCCAGGCTGGGGTGGCCGGTGACCTCGACCCGTCCGACCCGGGCCAGGGACTCCTGGATGGCGGCCCGTTGACCGTCGAGCACCGCCCACTCGTCCCGCTGCGGTGCGAAGTCCTGGCGCTGGACCAGGATCGCCGGACGGCCCTGGAGGAGGACGATCGCCTCCACACCGAAGGACTCGTCATCGTCGATCTCGTCCTCGCGGTGGGCCGCCAGCTTCTCCAGGCCGCTGACCCCGGCCTCCAGGACGCGCGCCCGTTCCTCACGGGCGAAGCGGGAGATCTCGACCGCCGGCGCCACATCGGCGGGCAGTTCGAGCGACGACTCGGCGATCTCCGCCTCCAGATCCGCCCGGACGCGGGCGGCGACCTCCTTCAGGTCCCCGAAGATCTGCTCGGCGCCGGTCGCGACCGGCGACCCGCCCCGCGCCCCGCCGCGTGCTCCGTTCGGCATGGTCACTCACCTCGGCTGCCCGTGCGTCCGGCCACCGGGGCGGCGGGCCGCCCCGACTGACCGGCCACGATCTCGTCGTACAACTCCGGTCGGGACTCCCGCAGATGGGCCATGATGCTGCTCATCTGGGTGCCGACGTTCACGAACTTCGTCTTTCCGCCCTGGAACTCGACCTCGTCCACCTTCTGCGTGCCGCGGTGCAGTCCCACCACCGTCCAGTCGTCGAGGCAGACGGGGGAGCCGGAGGAGCCGCCGCGCGTGTCGGTGAAGTACAGGATGTCCCGCTCGTCCGCTCGGTAGACCAGGTTGTTGCGCAGGGCGATCCGCTTCGGCAGGCCGCCCGGGTGCTGGATGATGTTGACCGGTACGCGCTGGCGCTCCCGGACCAGCAGCGGGCGGGTGGCGACCTTGAGCGTCGGCCGCGGGGCCTGGTCGGCGGCGAGCCGCACGATGGCGTAGTCGAGCGCCTCGTCCCAGGCGGCGAGTTCACCGGCGGTCACCTCGGGCGAGGCCGTCGCGTCCTCGACGAAGTCGAAGCGGGAGCGGGACATCAGCGCCTGGAGCCGCAGGTCCTCGTCGCTCACGAACGGCCGGACGCCCGACTCCCACGAACGGGCCATCACCACATGGTGGTTGGTGATCAGCAGTCCGGGTGCCACCATCCAGCCCGTGCCGCCGTGCGGGTACGACGGGAGGAGCGGGGTCCCCGACTCGTACGGCGGGATCCTCAGCAGGGCGACGGAGGCGCCGGCCCGGATGCCGCCGTGGAGGAACTCGTACGGCACGGTGTCGTCCTGGAGGACGATCTCCTCCTTGAACTCCCCGGGCATCATGTCCGCCGGCAGGGCGGCCTCGCCGGTGATCTCCCGGGCCACGGTGTCGAGCGCGCCCTGGAGGACGGCACGCGGGCCCTGCTCGTGGGTCTGCTCGATCGCGTTGTGCAGCCAGATCTCCAGCGGGACCAGGCCGTCGATGAGGCGCTCGACCTGGTTCATCGCGTTCAGGTCGGCGTGGGCCTGGTGCAGGGGGTCGCTCAGCGGCTGGAGCGTGGCGGTGAAGTGTGCCGGGATGCCCTTGAGCAGGGTGGGGCGCAGCGCGCGGTCGGCGAGTCCGGCCTCCATCGCGGCGTTGCGGACCCGGACGAGCTCCTCCTGGGCCAGGAACGGCTCCTTGCGGAGCGCGGCCCCCGCGGCGTCGGGAGGCGGCTGCGTCCACAGGCCGACGCTGCCGCGACGGGGGCGCGCGGCCATGAGGGGAGTCGCCCAGGAGCCCGTCGCGGAGTCGGGGAGGGAGCGGCCGGGAGGAAGCGGGCCGGGGGGCGGGTCGAGGGAGGAGGCGCTGTCGGGTGAGGGCGGGACGCGAGCCGCGGGGCCGGTTGGACTCGGGTCGTTCGGCGTCGGGTCGTACGGGGTCGGCTCGTGTGGGAGGGGCTCGTAGCCGCCCGGGTCGCGGGGGACCTGGCCGTACGGGGCCGGGGCCGGGCCCGCGTCCATGGCGGAGGCGACGCCGTGGAGCAGGTCCCCGCTGTCGTCGCGGAGCGTGAGCGCCTGCCGGGCCACGCTGTCCAGCGTGCCGCGCCGCCGGGCCTCCCGCAAGGCCAGCTCGATCCGTTCGCGGCCCATCCGGAGGCGGCCCGTCCCCGGCCCCGTCTCCGTCCCCGTCCCCGGCCCCGCGCGCGGGGGCTCGCCCGACGCCGTGTCCAGGATGCGGGCCAGCGGCTCGCGCAGCCGGGGCTCGTCGGTCATCGTCGTGTCGATCCAGTGGGCGAGCTCGCCCACGACCGCGTCCTCGTCCGCCGGGAGCCCCACGAGCCGCAGCGTGTGCTCCAGGAGCTGGGGATCCGCCCGGCAGGCCGTCGCGGCCGCCGTACGGGCGAGGGACGGCTGCCGGGCCAGCTCCGCGTCGGGCATCCCCCGCAGCGTCCGGGCGAGCCGCGCCTCCGCCGGGGCGGCGTCGCCGTCCGCCAGGGCCGCGAGCCGGGACCGCGCGACCAGGACGCCCAGGGACTCGTACCGCAGACCGAGCCCGGCGGCGATCTCCTCGGCCTCCTGGAGGTCGCGGTCCGCGTCGGCGAAGTCGCCCGCGTCCTGCGCGAGCCGGGCCGACAGCTGGAGCAGTTCGAGCTGGGTCTCCGCGCAGCCCGCCTCCGCCGCCCGGTCGACGGCCCGCTCGGCGCCGTCGCGGGCCTCCTCGCTCCGCCCCGAGCGGGCGAGGGTCTCCGCGAGCAGCGCGTGGAGCCTGCTGCACGGCGTCCACGGCCGCCGCTCGGACAGCCGCTGCGCCGCGGCCTCCACGTATCCCTGGGTGAGCAGGTCCTCGACCTCGCGCGCGGCGATCCGCTCCCAGTCCTCCTGATCGGCCCCGGTCATGACCTGGTCGGGGACGTGCCCGCCGATGAGGCCGAGGAGGAAGGCCGCCGACCGGTCCGGCATCTCGCGGTGGGTCGTCCCGCCCAGGAAGGCGGAGACGCCTCGCTCCCAACGCCCTTCCACCGTGCGGGGGTTATCGCCGAGCCGGAGCAGGTGGTAGATCTCCTCGGCGCGGTTCCTCGGCCCTTCGCGGGCCGAGTAGTACGCGACGGCGCTCTGGTCGACGGCCCGCATCAGGTCGGTGCGCGCGCGGTCCGACAGGCGCAGCATGATGGCCCGCAGGTCGGTCCGGTGCCGGATGGCCTCCGGGCCGGCCGACTCCATCAGGTCGACCCGGGACGTGAGCAGCCCGTAGAGGCGGCGGGCCTCCGCCGGGGTGTCGACCCGCAGCCCCGCCGGTCCGGCCAGGACGTGCCGCACGAGGTCGGGGGTGATGAGGCGGAGCGCGAGGCCCGCCTGGACCAGGGCCCGGACGTCGTCCTCCGCGATGTGCTTGAGGATGCGGTCGTACAGCGTGCCCTGGATGAGCATCTGGTCGACCTGGCGGTCGAAGTAGCGCCGCCGGTGCGGGAGTCCGCGCAGCAGCTCGCCGAGGGACGCGGAGTCGCCGCCCAGGGCGACCGCCGTACGCGCGGCCAGCTTGAGGCTCAGCGGGTGGCCGCCGATCCGGTCGACGAGGCTGTCGGCGACCGTCTCGTCGTCCACTCCTGACGACATCAGCAGCTCGACGGAGGCCTGCTGGTCCAGCTCGGTGAGCTCCATCGTCCGGGGGGTGAGGACGCGCGCCGGATGGTCGACGGGCGCGCGCCCGGCGACGACGAAGCGCAGGCGCGAGTACGCGGCGCGCAGCGCCGTCCAGATCGCCCACATGCGGGCGATCACCGGCGAACCCCGGTACTGGGCCTCCTCGAAGGAGTCCACGACGATGAGGAGCGGCGGGGCGGTCCCGCCCGGCGGGGGCCGGACGGCCTCGGCGACGAGGGCCGCGATCCGGCGGGCGAGCTCCTGCTCGTGGGCGCTGGCCCGGGCGTGGAAGTCCGCCGAGTAGTCGCGGCCGATCGTCGCCCGTGTCGTGGAGAGCTGGTGGAGCTCTTCGAGTTCGTTGCGTTCGCCGCGCTGGACCGCCGCCGTCTGCTCGCACTCGTCCGCGAGGGCGTCGAAGGCGGTGCGGTGTCCGGGGTGCTGGATGCCGAGCTGGCGTGCCATCTCCGCGATCACGGTGGCGGGTTCGTGGATGGAGAGCGTCGGCCGCTCGAAGTCGAGGTAGGCGAAGGGGAAGCGGGTGGGGGCGGCCTTCAGCGCGTCGACGAGGAACCGGGCGAGCAGCATGCTCTTGCCGATGCCGCCCACGCCGTGGATGAGGACGGGGGGCTCGGCCGGCTCCTCGGGGAGTGCGAGATAGGTGTGCAGGGAGTCGAGTTCGGCGGTGCGGCCGTGGAAGGTCCCCTGGAGGAGGCGGTGCATGGGCTGGAGCAGCCGGGCCTCCTCCAGGCGCTGCTGGACGTCGTCGACGGCGGGCAGTCCGGTGACGCCGGGGACCCGGCGGAGCCAGAGCACGGCCTGGAGGGTGTCGCAGAGCGCGTCGGCGTCCGCCCCGCCGGGGAGGGCGTCGACGCCGTCGAGGGGGCCCGCGCCCAGGAGCAGGGCGAGGGCGGTGCGTTCCGGGCCGGGGCCGTCGGGGCGCTGGCCGATGTTGGTGCGCAGGGCCCGCAGGGCGGCGGCGGGTCCCGCGAGGCCCGCCAGGGCCGTCTCGCGGATCTCGGGCTTCAACGACCAGACCGTGGACTCGGGGGAGGGCAGGGCCGCGCAGTCGTCGACGAGCTCCAGGACCGCCCGCCCGGTGGGGAACTCCTCGTCGGGGAGGCGCAGCAGCGCGGGGTCGAACTCCTGGAGGAGGCAGGCCGCTTCGCGGTAGGACGTGCGCAGGTCGGGCAAGGCCGGCGTGGGGGCATCCAGGCTCGTGCGCAGGGCGTCGCGCAGCAGATGGCCGGCGTCCCCGGGCGGGGGAGGCTGCGGAGGGAACGCCCGGTGGAGCCGTACGACGTCCTCCACCGCCGTGCACACCCGGCGCATGTAACTGTCCTCGGTCCCGGGCCGGTCGGCGGCGCGCAGGACCTCGGCGACGGACGTCTCGACGAGGTCGCGCACGGCTCCCTCCTTCGCCGTTCCGCCCTCGCCCTCTCCGTCCTCATCGGCGTAGAACTCCCGGAAGAAGGCCCGGAGATCGTCCTCGTCGAGCAGCCGTGTGGTGTCGCGGCACTCGTTCTTGCGGATTTCGTACGGGAGTTGGCGCATCGTCGTCGAGTAGCCGAGGAGGACGAGGCGGGGCGCGGTCTCCTTCCGTACCGGGGTGTGTTCGTAGACCGCCCGGGCGAGGACGCCGATGCAGTCCCACACGTCGGAGTTCGGGTCGAGCCGGTCGCAGTCGTCGAGGACGATCCAGAAGCTGTCCGAGGCGGCGGTCGCCCGACCCACGATCCGGTGCGCGGCGTCCTCGAAGGCCGGCAGTGGATCGTTCAACCGTGTCGGGTCCACGACCAGGTCGTCGGTGTCGGCTCCGGGACCCGCGACGAAGGCGGCGAGACGCTGCATGAGCCGCGCCGCCGTCGAGGTGCGGGACAGGGTGACCCGTACCGGCCGGAAGCCGCAGTGCTGGCCGAGATGGCGGATGAGCTCGTACGTGTAGGAGCGGCCGCTGTCCGGCGGGCCGTCGACGACCAGGACCGTCTGCTCCGGGTCGGCGAGGAAGCCCCGGAGCTTCTCCCGCAGCTCGGACCGGCCGAGGAACGCCTCCGTACCGTGCTTCAGGAGCAGGCTGTCGAAGGGGTCCTGCGGGGAGCGGTCGAGCCGCTCGTCGTCCCGGAGCCGGGTGAGGAGGTTCCGGGCCTCCGCGCCCTGCTCGAAGGAGTGCGGATCGTCGATGGACGCCAGGGCGTCGAGCCCGGCGAGGACCGTGAGCAGCCGGCGCTGGTGGGCGATGTCCCGGCGGGCCGCCCCGACCACCAGCAGGGCGTTTCGGTCGGGATCCGGGGTGAGCGGCAGGTCCTGGACGAGATCGGCGGGCAGTCCCGCGCGAAGGAGGTTCTCCCGCGGTTCGGGTGTGTCCAGGAGATGGGCCCGTACCCAACTGGCGACGAGCCCCCACTCCGTCTCGGTGAGCGGCATGCGACACCTGTCCGGCGAACTGGCTGGTCCTCCTCATCGTTTCACCGGGCCGTACCCGTCGCAATCGCTGGTCGGGGCGGCGGGCCGACGGGCCGACTGCGCGGCGGGCCGGCGGGGCGGCGGCACGGCTCAGGGGTGCAGCACGATGTCCCCGTACGACTCAAGGCGCCGCCAGCGCTCCTCGGGCCCGCGCGCCGGCGGCAGCACGTCCACGTCCGGCAGCGGCCCGAACTCCAGCTCGGTGATCTCCGCGACGTCCGAGACGGGCACCTGGTACGTACGGAAGGGGCCCAGCGGCGGCGGCGCGCCCGCCGTCGCCCCCGCGAGCGCCCGCTCGGCGTCCCGGCTCAGGTCGGGGCTCTGGTCGAGGACGTACGCGGCGGCGGCGAGCGCCCCGTCCTGCACGAACGCGGCCACCTTCCAGAAGCGCAGCGGCACCTGGATCCCCCGGTACGGCGGATCGGAGTCCTGGAGCACGGGCCCCGTGAGGACGGTCAGCTTCCGGTCGAACTCGGCGGCATGGTCGAGGAGGTAGTTCTCCAGGCCCTGCCAGAGCTGTTTGCCCTGGTTGAAGACGTCGGCCTGCGGCGCGGCGTTGGTGAAGTGGAAGGTGTCGGTATTGGCCCGGGCCGCCACGGCCGCCGTGCCCCAGACCGGGTCGAGGCGGCGGACGAGATGGCCGCGGTCGAGACTGTTGTTCCGGTAGACCTCGTCGCCGGCCTGCTGCTCCCTGGGCAGCCGCGGGTCGAACTCCCAGACGTCGTCCCTGGGTACGTCCTCCTGGAGCTCGCGCCCGTCGATGCACACGGCGGTCGAGGCGGCGAGCCGCCGGTCCGGCCGGAAGACGACCGTGAAGTGCGTGTACGGCAGGACCACCGTCGCGACCGCGGCCCGGACCGGGAACGGCAGCGGGACGACGGGACCGAGGAAGGCCTCGTCGTAGCCCGTACGGTCGGCGAGCGCCTCGCGACGGGCGCCGGGGGCGGGACCGGGACCGGGCGCGGGACCGGGGGCGGGGGCCGCCGAGGCGGGCGGGGGATCGGAAGGGTTCATACGATGTAAGTACCGCGTGGAGAGGGTCGCGCTCGGCGCCGGACCGCAGGCCACTCGATCAGCCGCCCCCGGAAGCCGCCCCGGCATCCCCTCCCCTCCGTACGAGGAGGCACCCCATGGCCACCGGACTCTCCCTGCACGTCGGACTCAACGAGGTCGACCCAGGCCGCTACGAGGGCTGGTCGGGCACCCTGAACGCCTGCGAGAACGACGCCCACGACATGGCACGGATCGCCCGCACCGCGGGCTTCGAGTCCACCGTCCTGCTCACCCCGGACGGCACCGTCGCCAACGTCACCTCCGTCCTCGGCGAGGCCGCCGGCCGGCTCGGCGCCGGCGACATCCTGCTCTTCACCTACTCGGGCCACGGCGGACAGGTCCCCGACGAGACGGGGACGGACGCCGAGCCGGACGCCCTCGACGAGACCCTGGTCCTCTACGACCGCCAGTTCCTCGACGACGAGGTGCAGCGGGCTTTCCGCGCCTTCGCCGACGACGTACGGATCGTCGCCCTCCTCGACTGCTGCCACAGCGGCAGCAGCATCGAGATCCCCGGCGGCGCGGACGACGACCGGGGCCGCTACCTGCCCGAACCGCGGCAGCGGCAGCTGTACGAACGCGACCGGGTCTTCCTGGACGAGCTGCGCCGCTCGCTCGCCGGGGACGCGGCCGCCGACGGGACGGCCCCCGACGCCCTGCTCGTCTCGGCCTGCCAGGACAACCAGACCGCAGCCGACGGCGACGTCAACGGAGCCTTCACCGAGGCGCTGCTCCAGGTGTGGGACGGGGGTGCCTTCCAGGGCGGCTACCGGGAGTTCCACCGGGCGATCCAGCGCAGACTGCCCCCGAGCCAGAGCCCGAACCTCTACCTGACCGGCTCGCCGGGCCCGGACTTCCTGAACCAGCGGCCGTTCACGGTCTGAGCGCCGTCGCCAGCTGGGCGCGCGAGCGGACGTCGAGCTTCTGGTAGATCCGGGTCAGCCGGGCCTCGACGGTCTTCACGCTCAGATACAGCTTGGCCGCCGCCTCCTGGTTGCTGGCCCCCTGGCCCACCAGCCGGGCGAGCCGCAGCTCCGCCTCCGTGAGCACGGAGAGCGCGGGCGACGCCTCCTCCCCGCCCGAGCCGCCGCCGGTGCTCTCGCCCACCGCGCCCGCCGGGGGCTCGCCCGCCAGGGCCAGCCACGGCGCCGCTCCGGCCCGCTCGAACACCGAGGCGGCCTCGTGCAGGGCGCTCTGCGCCGCCGACCTGCGCCGCCTGCGGCGCTCCACCCGGGCCAGCGCGATCAGCGCCCGGCCCCGCTCCAGCGGCAGCCCGGCGCGACCGAAGCGCTCGGCCGTCCCCGTGAGGAGCTCGGCCGCCGCGTCCGTACGCCCCTCCGCCGCCAGGCAGAGGGCGTGCACCCGGTCGCAGCCGAGCAGCACGGTGCCGCGTCCCAACCGCTCCGCCACCGGCCGTACCTCGGCGAGGAGCGCGAGGGCCTCGTCGCCGGCGTCGTTGGCGAGCAGCGCCTCGGCCAGTTCCTCGTGCCAGCGCAGCATCGACGGATCCACGGTCGACTGGGCCCGCTCGTCGGCCTGGACGCGCCGCAGCGTCTCCAGGGCGGCGGCCACGTCCCCGTTGACGAGCTGGACCCGGCCGAGCGCGTACCGGCTGCGGGAGAGGAAGACCCGGTCACCCTCCTCCTCCGAGGCCTGGACGCTGCGGCGGGCGTAGCTCGCGGCCCGCGCGAAGCTGCCGCCCGCGGTCTCCGCGAGCGCCAGCGCGTACCAGGCGGGACCGGGGGAGAGGCCCGCCTCCAGGGTGAGCGCGAGCGACTGCCCGGCGTGTGCGAGGGCCGCCTGGCACGGACCGATCCGGGACGCGATCTCGGCGAGGGTGCTGAGGAGTTCGATGGCGTCCTCCACCGAGCCGCGCCGCTGCACCAGCGGGAGAAGGGCGCCCAGTTCGTCACGGGCATCCGTCAGCCGGCCGTCGAAGAGTGCGTGTCGGATCGTCAGGATCTGTGCGGCGTTGCGGATGCCGAGCGGGCGCTCGGCCAGCTCCAGGGCACGGGCCTGGGCGAGGACCGTCTCCGCGTCCGGTGAACCGAGAGCCCGCTCCATCCGCGCCTGCACGGTCAGCGCCTGCGCCGCCGTGCGCGGATCACCCGTCGAGGCGGCCAGTGCGGCGGATTCTGCGGCGGCCTTCCGTGAGCGCTCCGGATCGCCGTCGGCGAGCACGTACTTGACGGCCAGGCGGAGCTGCACGGCGGCCCGCAGGGCGGTGTCCCCCTCCGAGTCCTCCATGGCGTGTACGTACATCTCGTCGAGCCCCGTCAGACCCTGGCCCGCCGTGTCGAGGACGGCGAGGCGCGCCCTGACCCGGTCGGCCGGCGCCGCGTCCCGGGCGAGGAGGTCGGTGGCGGCCCGGATCGCGAGGTCGGCGCGGGCCGCGCGGGCGGCCTCCTCGGCTGCGTCGACGAGCCGGGCGATCCGCCGCTTCCCGTGCCGGCCGGGCGTCGACTCGGCGGCGAGCAGGGCCAGTTCGGCGGCGAGCGCACTGTTCCCGCGCCCCCGGGCCAGATCGGCGGCTGCCGCGACCTCGGCGGCGAGCTCCTCGTCGGGGCTGTCGGTCGCGAGCGCCCGGTGGCGTACGGCCTCCACCGGGTCGTCGACGACCTCGGCGAGCGCCGCGTGCCCGGCGCTCCGCTCCGCCCAGCAGGCGTCGTGCACCAGGGTCGAGGGCAGCAGTCCGGCGGTGAACGTCACCGAGCCGTCCTCCGCGAGCGACACCAGATCGGCCCGCTCCGCCGCCGCCAGGTCCGCCTCCGCGGTGGGTCGGCCGGCCCGGCGCACCAGGGTCGCCGAGGGGCGCAGCGCCAGCGCGGCGAGCAGCAGCGTCTCGCGTACGGGAAGGGGCGCGGCGCCCAGGAGCTGGCGGGCCAGGTCGCGGGCGCGCCCGGAGAGCGTGAGCGCCTCCGCGTGGTGCACCGGGGTGCGGGCGTCGGCGAGCGAACGGCCCACGGCGAGCGCGAGCCGCGGATTGCCGCCGCTGGCCCGGTGGATGCGGCCGGCCATCCGGGAGGGCAGCCGGTGGTGGATGAGGAGTTCGGCGATCTCGTCGGCGTGCAGCGGGGGGACGAGCAGGACGTCCGCCTCCGACGGCACCCAGAGGTGGGTGGCGTGCGGGTCCTCGGGGCGGAAGGCCGCCCGGTGGCTCTCGCCGTACGGCTCCTTGGCCTCGGCGTACGGTTCCGGCGTCTCGACGGCCACCACCCGCAGCGCGGGGGGCGCCAGATGGAGCGCGAAGCGCAGCAGGTCCGCGCTGTCCGCGTCGACGTGCTGCACCCCGTCGACGACGAGCAGGACGGGGCCGCGGCAGGCGAGGGCGCGCAGGATCCGGGCGATGCCGAGGCGCAGGGCGATCGGGTCCCAGCCGCCCGCGTCGATCGGTGCCTCGCGGCAGAGCATGGCGACGGCGGTGCGCTGGGGGCCGGGCAGTTCGTCGAAGACCCCGGAGGCGAGCACACCGGGCGCGAACTGTCCGGCGGACGACGGCCCGGCGGCGGACGAAGGTCTGGTGCCGGACGAGGGTCTGGTGCCGGACGAAGGCCGAGCGGCGGACGAGGGTCCGGTCGCGGCCGCGGTCCTGGTGGCGGACGGCGAAGGACCGACGGGCGATGCCCCGGCGGGAGACGACGCCGGCCCGGCGGCGTACGGCGGCGCGCCGGGGTGCGGGTCGGCGGCGGACGGATCGGGTACGGGTGTGCCGAGCCCCGGCCAGGTCACCGTCGCCGCCACGGAGGCGACGAGCGCGGCGGCCGCGGCCCCGGGTATCTCCCGGTCGGACGGCAGGGTCGCGAGCCACAGGACGGTCTCGCCGCGCGCCTCCGCACGGGCGGCCTCGGCGAGCGCGAGCTCGGTCTTGCCGACGCCTGCGGGTCCGGTGAGCAGGGCGCGGCCCCGTGCGTGCAGGACGCGTTCGAGGCGGGCGAGGAGTTCCTCCCGGCCGACCGGCGCCGGTGGTCCCCCCACGCCGGCGGGGCGCAGGGGGCGGTGCGGTGCTGTCGTCACTGTCCACCACCTCCGGCGCTCGGGCCCCCGGCCCATGAGCCCCGTGGGCAGAGAATACGGAGCCCACACGTGGAGTCCAGGCCCCGTGTCCGGCATACGGACGGGACCGCCCCCGCGGGTTCCGGCCGAACACGCCAGAACGCGCCCGTGGTGTAGACCACGAGCGCGTCGCTGACCAGCAATGATGCTGATGTGGGGGGTGGTTCAGAAGGGATTCAGCGGTCTATCAGAAGGTGAGGTTCCACGAGTCGATGTAGCCGGTGTCACCCGTGGCCACATCGCGGACCTGAAGCTTCCAGGTGCCGTTCGCGACCTCGCTCGACGCGTCGACCGTGTAGGTCGCCACGACGTTGTCGGCGCTGTCCGAGGAGGAGGACGCCTTCAGGTTGCGCACGGTGCCGTCGGGGGCGACCAGGTCGACGACCAGGTCCCCGCGCCAGGTGTGCTTGATGTCCACGCCGACCTTGAGGGCGGCGGGGGCGTTGCCGGTGCGGCCGGTGACGGCGATCGAGGACGACACGGTGGCGTTGTCGGCGATCGTGACGTCCGTCGCGTTCGTGAAGACGGTGCCGACCGGCGGGGTGGTGGTGACGGCGTCGACCGTCTTCGCGGAGTCGGCGATGCCGGTTCCGCAGCCGCCGGTGCAGGCGCCGGCCGCGAGCGGACGGGCGTTGGCCTTGATCGCGGTCTCGATCTCGGCCGGGGTGAGGGTGCTCTTGGCCGACTTGAGCAGCGCGGCGAGGCCGGCGATGTGCGGCGCGGCCATCGACGTGCCCTGGTAGGGCTTGTACGTCTCGGCCGACTGGGTCGTCGCGCCCGAGTTCAGCGTGGAGTAGATCGCGTTCTCGGGGGTGGTGACGGTGCCGGGCGTGTCGGTGGCGTTGCGGGTCTCGCCGCCGGGCGCGGCCACGTCCACGATGGCGCCGTAGTTGGAGTAGTACGACCGGTTGGCCGCGCGGTTGGTCGACGCCACGGTGATGACGTTCGAGCAGTTCGCGGGAGTGAAGCCGGAGGCGTTGGCGTTGCTGTTGCCCGCGGCGACGACGACGGTGGTGCCGCGCGAGACGGCGCCGTTGATGGCGGTCTGGTAGACGCTCGGGCAGGTGGCGCTGGCGCCGCCCAGGCTCATGTTGATGACCTTGGCCGGGTTGGCGTTGACCGGGATGCCCGGCACGGTGCCGCCGGACGCCCAGGTGATGGCGTCGGCGATGTCGGAGGACGAGCCGCCGCACTTGCCGAGCACCCGCACGGGCTGGATCTTCGCGTTGTACGCGATGCCCGCGATGCCCTTGGTGTTGTTCGTGACGGCGCCGATGGTGCCGGCCACGTGGGTGCCGTGCCAGGAGGAGTTGGACGCCGTGGAGCCGGTGCCGCACTCGCCGGCGGTGGCGTTCCAGTCGCCCTCGTCCTTCGGGTCCGCGTCACGGCCGTTGCCGTCGCGGGCGTCGGCGGACGTGGAGATGAAGTCGTAACCCGAGACGATGTTGGTCGCCAGGTCCGAGTGGGCGGCGTAGCCGGTGTCGATGACGGCGACGGTGACGCCGGAGCCCGTCGTCTTGTCCCAGGCCGCAGGAACGTTCATGCCGCCGGTGGGCTCGAAGAGGTCCCACTGCTTGGCGTAGTCGGTGTCGTTCGGCGCGGCCGCCATCGCGTAGGCGCGGATGTCGGGCTCGACCGAGGCGACGGACGGGTCGGCGCGGAACGCGTCCATGACCTCCGTCAGGTCCTGCTTGCTGGCGCTGTCGCCCAGGTCGACCAGGGCGCCACCGCCGGCGAGGCGGCGCTCGAAGGAGAGCTTCTCGCCCGTCTTCGCGGCCTTCTCGGCCGTGTCGCTCTTCGCGGCGGTGTTGGAACCGGCCTCGGCGGCCTGGCTCTTGTAGGTGACGATGACCTTCTCGATCGGGGCGCTCGGCAGCGCCCGCATCGTCTGCGAAGCCGGAGCCGGCTTCGGGGTGGCAGCGCCCGGGGCGGCGGCGAACGCCCCGGTGGTGGCAGCGGCGCCGAGGATCGCGGCGCTCGCGACCACGGATATGACTCTCCGCCTGGAACCGTTCAAGGTGTGGCCCTTTCGAGTACGACGTAACTGCGGAGCAGTGGCGGCGGCGCGGGACACACGGGGCGAAGTGGGGTCGCTGTCCGCCGGTCCCTGGGCTTGGGGAGCCCGTGCGCCGCCACCGGCGCGACGGCCCGGGTCAAGGCCGTCCCCGGCAGGCACCACCCTCCGCATGCACCTGTCAGGTGCAGCTCGGGGCATGTTATCTGCCGGTGCGGAGGACAGTAGGGAACGGGGGAGTGAACCCGATACGGGGAAAACCCTTGTCACCCCTCATAGGGCGGCGGGGGTCCGGGGGAGGTGTGCCGGGGGCCGGCCGGGGAAGACGCGCGACGGGGCGACGTTTCGGCTGGTGGGGGCGGTGCGGGGACGGCGCGGGGGTGTTGCGGTGACAGCGGAGGTAGGGCGTCCGTCTCTGGAGTGGATGTGGAGGCGGGGTGGAGAGGGTGCGGAGCCGCCGGGGAGGCCGTGCGCTGCGGCGGGCCGAAGTCCGAGGGGTCAGGTCTCCGGTGGCGCGCGGCCGGACTCCGGCAGCGGTCAGCCGAGTTCGAGCGTCGTGACGCCGAAGACCCGCTCCCGCGCCACCGGCCGGACCGGCCCCGTGTACATCCGGGCCGTCTCGAACGTCGGCTCAAGACCCCGCTCCAGCGCCAGGCGGGCCGCCGCCGGATTCGCCTCCGGCATGTCGACGGCGATCCGCGTCGCGCCGAAGCCCCGTGCCTCGGCGGCGAGTGCGTCGAGCAGGACCGCCGCGTCCGCCGGGGTGTCGGCGAACAGCGGTCCGATACGCGCCTCGTCCCGCGCGGGGCGGACGACCCCGTACCCGGCGGTTCGGCCGTCGACGACCCGGACCAGCGCGCGGTGGCCGGGCGTGGTGAGCCACCTGGCGAGGAAACGCGGCCGGTCGGCGTGGTGGCAGGTGCTGTCGTACGCGACGACGGCCGCCGGGTCGAGCAGCCCGCCGGGCAGCACTCCGGCCACCGGACGGTCGGGCGCCGGGACCTCGCCCACGAAGCGCGCCGTGCGGTACGCCGTGCTGAAGCCGGAGCGCCGGTAGTTGTCCTGCTGCGCCGGCACCCCGTCGAGCCCGACGGACCGGTCACCGGCGTGGGCGAGCGCGGCGCGCCAGGTGGCCAGGCCGTGGCCGAGCCCGCGGAGTTCGGGGCGGACGAGGTAGAAGCCGAGGAAGGCGTACGTGTCGCTGTAGTTGACGACCGAGATGGCGGAGACCGGCTCCCCGTCGACGCGGCCGAGGAAGAAGCCGCCCGGGTCCTGCGCGAAGAAGGCGGGGACGTCGGACAGGCCCGGATTCCACCCCTCCTCGGCGGCCCAGGAGCACACGAGCGCCCAGTCCCCGGGCGTGGCGGGGGCGACGGACAGAGAACCGGAGGAGGCGGGGGCCATGGGGTTCCTTCAACAGCCGGAGCCGGGCGTGGTCGGACGTCGGACGGGGCGGAGCGCGCCGAGCATAGTGCCGCCGAACACCTCGCCCACCCCACGCCGATCGATTCTGGCCGCGAGCCCTGGGGGGACGGGTCCAGGCTCCCGGCTCCGGCCGAGGCTCCCGGCACGGCCGCTCCCGGCGGTCGAGGCGCCGCGACGGACGGAGGCCGTCAACCCACCAGACGCAGGCGGGCTTCCGCTGCCGTGAGGCGGATCGTCTGGCCCCACGTCAGGTGCAGGGCGTCCGATTCGACGCCGTCGCCGAAGGCCACCAGCCGGTCCGACTCGACGGTGAGGCGCAGGCTCTGGCCCGCGCCGAGGAGGCCCTCGACGCGGGTGGTGCCGGTCGTCGGCGACGGCCAGGCCTCGCGGACGAACCACGCGAGCCGGGCGTCCGCCGGTGCGGGCAGGGCGAGCGTGCTGGAGCGCTGTTCCCAGAGGGAGCGCAACCACCCCGTGGCCCCCGTGCCGGTGCCGACGAGGACGCCCGAGGAGGCCTGCGGTTCGGGCTCCGGCGGGGCGTCACCGCCGTCGAGCCCCAGCGTGTAGCGCGCGGTCTGGTGGCCGGGCGGGCCGACGTAGATCTCGTTGAGGGCGAGGAGCCGCTGCGCGTCGTCGGTGACCGCCTCCACCATCGTCAGCTCGTCGACCGCCGCCCCGTCCCCCGCCGCGTACGGCAGCAGCCGCCGCGCCTGCGCCGCGCGGTGCCGTACGAGGACGCCCGCGTTCCGCCCGGGGTCCGCGTCGATCCCGATCACCGGCTGCCCCGTCAG
The DNA here is from genome assembly GCF_042268445.1 of Streptomyces sp. NPDC056169. NCBI lineage: Bacteria > Bacillati > Actinomycetota > Actinomycetes > Kitasatosporales > Streptomycetaceae > Streptomyces > Streptomyces sp. NPDC056169. The sequence continues at coordinate 163,018 of NZ_JBHJUO010000018.1, forward strand.
GTACTTCGCCGCGTTGGCGACCAGACCGTCCTGGCCGACCACGACGACGACGTCCTCGGGGCCGAAGAGGAAGCGGTCCAGGTCGGCGCGCTCCACCCGGGTCTGTCGCCAGGACAGCGGAACCGCGCCCGCCACCTCGGCGAGCGCCTGCCGGACCCGCTCGTGCCGCTCCCGTACCGCCTCGACCGAGCGGCCGCGCGCGGAGAGGAAGAACGCGGCCTGGCCGTGCGTACCGTGCCGGGCGAGCAGCTCCTCGTACTCCGTGGTCCGGTGTACGAGGACCGCGCGCGGCGCGAGGCTCACGACCGGGCCCCGCCCTCGCCGCCCAGCTTCGCGAGGAGTCCGGTCAGCACGTCGGGGGAGAGCGTGAGGTGCTCGATGCGGGGCAGGTTCTCCGCGGCCCGGGTCACCGCCAGGGCGTGCAGCGTCGCCGGCTCCGCCTCCCCGTGCGCCCGCAGCCACGCCGACTGCGCGCCCGCGCGCGCCTCTCCGACCACGCGCGCCGCCTCGGCCTCGGCCCGGGCGAGCCGGACCTTCCGTACGGCCTCGGCCTCGGCCCGTACGGCGTCGGCGGCGGCGCTCTCCTCGGCCTCGCGGCGCGCGTTGGTGCCGCGCTGCTCGACGAGCCGCTCCTCCTGGCGGGCCAGCTCGATCTTGCTGGCGAGCTCGTTCTCGGCGATGGCGCGTTCGCGCTCGACCGCGACGGCCCGGCGCTCGTACGTGGCGCGGTCCGCCTCCTGCTGGATCTGCTCGCGGGCGGGGGTGCGCAGGGCGCGCTCGACCTCCGGTTCCGGCCGGATCGCGACCACCCGAACGGCGACCAGTTCGATACCGGTGTCGGGCAGGCGCGGTTCGGCCGCGAGGCCGTCCGAGATCCGGTCGCGGACGGCCGAGACACCGTCGACGAGCGCCGCCGCGAGCGTGGTGCGGGCGAGGACGTCGAGGGCGTGCTGCTGGGCGGTCTCGGTGAGGAGGGTGGCGATCTGCTCCAGCGGCGTACCGCGCCAGGCGCCGGTGTCGGGGTCGATCGAGAAGTCGAGCCGGGTGGCCGCCGCGCCCGGGTCGCCGATCCGGTACGTGACGGTGGACTGCACGCTCACGTCCTGGAAGTCGGCCGTGCGGGCGTGGAACGCCATCGCCAGCTCCCGGTCGTTCACGGGAACCTCGGAGAGGGCGGCGGTACGCGGCCGGAACCAGAAGCTCAGCCCCTCGCCGTCGTGGACGATCTGTCCGCGGCGCTGGTGGCGGATGTGGGCGGTGGGCGCGGAGCGCAGATGGCGCCAGCCGGACCGCCGGGTGATGTCAGCCATGGAACCCCCTTGTCGTCATGCTGACGATAGGGGGTTCCATGGTTTTTCGTCAATATGACGAAAGTGATCGACGGGGGATGCCGGCGGGTCATGTCGGCGGGGATGCCGGCGGGGATGTCGGTGGGGAAGCCGCCGGGGGTGCCGCCGGGGATGCCGGTGTGGGGATGTCAGCCGGGGATCGACGCGCGAGCCGGCTCCACCTCCGGGACCGAGAGGGGGACGGTGAGCGGGAGGGGTGTGGACAGGGGCGCGGGCAAGGGCGCGGGGAGTTCGGTGGCCCGGGGCGGCGGCACCGGCCGGGAACCCGTCACGACGACGGTGGACGAGGCCGGGTCCGCCTCGGGAGCCGGCGCGCCGCCCTTCGTCAGCAGCACCACGCCCCGCGCCGCGACCAGCGACGCGGCGGCCGCGATCGGCCAGCCCCACGTGCCCGCCCGGAAGGTCTCGCCGAGGAGGGCCACGCCGATGATCGCGGCGGCGGCCGGGTTGGAGAGGTTGACGACGGCCAGCGGCGCCGCGAGACCGCCCCGGTAGGCCGCCTGCGAGAGCAGGAGTCCGCCCACGGCGAAGCCCGAGATGAGGACCGCTAGCAGCGCGGTCTGCCACCAGACGGGTTCCCTGCCGGGCAGTTCGAGCGCGAGCGCGGCCGTCAGGGTCTGGGTCAGGGCGGAGCCGACCCCGGACGCGATGCCGGAGGCCGTCGCGTGCCCGAGCCCACGGGTTCCCGTGTCGCCGCGCCTCCGCGGCACGCGACCCGATGCCAGCGCCGCGATGAGGAGCCCTGTCGCCGCGGCGACGATCAGGGCCTCGCGCAGGCTGAGGGCCTCGCCGGGCTCGGCGGGGCCGGTCATCGCGACCAGGCCGACGAGCCCGCCCAGTGTCAGGAGCGCTCCGCGCCACTCGGTCCGGGTGACGCGCCGGCGCGCGCAGTACGCGCCCAGCGGCAGCGCCGCCACGAGCGTCAGGGCGCCGAGCGGCTGGACCAGCGTCAGCGGCCCGTAGTGCAGGGCGGCCACGTGGGCGAGCGCCCCGGCGGCGTTCAGACCGACCGCCCACCACCACTGCCCGCGGGCGAGGAGCGCGCGGAGCGCCCCGCGTCCGGCCGGTGCCGCCGAGGCGGCCAGCCGTGCCTGGGCGACGGCGGCGAGCGCGTACCCGGCGGCGGAGACGAGGGAGAGGAGCACCGCGAGGACGGTGCCGGCGACGGGGCTCATCGCAGGGCTCCGGCCGGGAGGACGGTCGCGCCGCGCTGGTGGGGCACGGTCGGCGGGGCCGTACTGCTGCGGCCCGGGGCACGGACGGCGAGCAGTGCGAGGCCGAGGATCGCGGCGGCGGCCAGCGCGTCGAACCAGTAGTGGTTGGCGGTGCCGACGATGACGAGCAGGGTGAGCAGCGGGTGCAGCAGCCACAGCACGCGCCAGCGGGAGCGGGTGGCGACGATCAGGCCGATCGCGACCATCAGGGCCCAGCCGAAGTGCAGGGACGGCATCGCGGCGAACTGGTTCGCCATCGAGTCCGTCTCGGGGGTGGCGCCGTACACGGACGGGCCGTAGACCCGCGCCGTGTCGACGAGGCCGGTGGCGGCGAGCATCCGCGGCGGGGCGAGCGGCATCAGCAGGTGCAGCGCGAGCGCGGCGGCGGTGACGAGCGCGAGGACGCGGCGCGACCACACGTAGTGGGCGGGGCGGCGCCAGTACAGCCAGCAGAGGAAGGCGATGGTGGCCGGGAAGTGCACGGCCGCGTAGTAGGTGTTGGCGGCCCGGATGAGCGGTTCGCCGTGCATGAGCAGCTGCTGGATCGTTCCCTCGCCGGGGAGGTGGAGCGCGCGCTCGGCGTCCCAGACGAGGTCGGCGTTGCGGAAGGCGCGGGCCTCGTGGCCGTTGGCGACGAGCCGGCCGAACTTGTAGACGAGGAAGAGCGCGGTGACGAGCACGAACTCGCGCAGGAGGGGGGGTCTCACGACCTCTTCGTGGCCCTCGGACCGGCCCTCGGACCGGTCACGGGATCCACCCTCGGACCGGCTCTCGGACCGGCCCTCGGACCGGTCGCCGGACGCGTCGCCGGCCTCCTCGTGGTTTCCGGGCTCACCGGGGCCGGGGGTAGCCGTCGTCCCCGGTCCTGGAGGACGTCGTCCTCGTGTCCCGCGTATCCCGGCAGCCATCGCGCGGCCCCTCTAATCCGTCAAACCGGCAGCAAACGGAGTGAGCCTAGATCCGATTTCATCGAGACGCAAGCGTCTCGATACGTTTGCGTCTCGATTGTGCACCCCCTACTCTCGTATGTGCAGAGGCAGAGGTGTCCGGGAGGATTCGATGTCCACACAGGCCGCGACCGCCGCAGCCCGTCGCAGCAAGATCACGCCGGAGCGTGAGACGGAGCTGTACGACGCGGTGATCTGCCTCCTCAGGGAGGGCGGCTACGACTCGGTCACCATGGAGGGCGTCGCGGCCCGCACCAAGTGCGGCAAGGCCACCCTCTACCGCCAGTGGGGCACGAAGCCGCAGCTCGTCACCGCCGCCCTGGCCCGCCGCCGCTGCACCGTCTTCGCCGGCATCGACACCGGCACCCTCGCCGGCGACCTGCGCGAGGCCGCCCGCGTCGCCGCCTCCCACCGCGAGCGCGACGCCGAGCTGATGGAGGCCGTCGCCCAGGCCTACGTCCAGCACCCCGACCTGCGCGCCGCGCTCCGCGAGACCGTCATCGCCCCCGAGGTCGCGGCCATCGACGCGGTGGTGGCGCGCGCGGTCGAGCGGGGCGAGGTCGCCGCCGACAACCCCGCGATCGCCTTCGTCGCCCCCTGCTTCATGGGCATGCTCCGCATCGAGCGGATCTTCGAGGAGCGGTTCGCCGAGACCTCGACCATGCACGGCTTCGTGGACGCCGTCCTCCTTCCGGCGCTGCGCGCCGGGAGGTGAGCTCCCGGCCCGTCCGGCACCCTGGAGACATGCGCGCGAGCACCCCCGACGTCCGTGTCCGCCGGATCTACGAGACCCCGTCGCCCGACGACGGCGTTCGCGTCCTCGTCGACCGGCTCTGGCCGCGCGGACTCGCCAAGACGGACGCCCGCATCGACGAGTGGCCCAAGGCCCTGACGCCCTCCACCGAGCTGCGCCGCTGGTACCACGGTCCCGAGGGGGAGTACGCGGAGTTCTGCCGGCGGTACGAGGCCGAGCTCGCCGCCCCCGAGGCCGCGGCGGCCCTCGACCGGCTCCGGGAGCTGGCGGGCCGGGAGACCGTCACGCTCCTCACGGCCGCCAAGGACCCCTCGGTCAGCCACACTTCCGTACTGGAGCGCGAACTCGCCCCGCGGGCGGGGGAGTAGCAGGGTTCACGCGCCGGCGCGGCGCAGGCGCGGTGCCTCCGCCGCCGCGTCGACCTCCGTGCGGGACGCTTCGGTGCGGTCGGCCAACTCCCGCGCCCACGCCACGAGTCCGCCGACGTCGATCCCGTAGGGACTCTCGGACGAGCTCTCGCGAGGACCCTCGTACGGACCCCCGAGGGAGTGCGTGAGCCGCTCCGCTCCCCGGCGCAACAGCCGCGCCCCGCCTTCCCGGTTCCCGCGCGCGGCGTGCGTCAGGCCGACCGCGAGCTGCGCGAGCCCCTGCCACAGATCGCGTTCCGCCTCCGGACCCGACTTCCAGGCGTCCTCGAAGACCTCGTGGGCGTGGAAGGGCATCCCGGCGTCCAGGAGCCGCTGCGCCTCGCGCAGGGACGCGTCGGGCGTGCGCACGACCCCCTCGGGCTGCCGGGGCACGCCCTCCGCCCCGTACGGCAGCGGTCGGCCGAGCCCGTCACGGGGACGCGCGCTCCGCGCCCGGCCCTCGTCGTCGCGATCCCTCGTCGTACCGTTCACCCGCCCATTGTCGCCCCCGGGACGATCAGGAACGGTAAACTTGTCGGCTCGACGTATCCCCGGTTCGCGTGGGTCGCACGGGCCAGGCGGGGCGTCGTGCCCGTAGCTCTTTTGGGGGAGTGAGTCGCCGGTGCCGTCGGAAGCCGAACAGCCGCTGCCCGTGGGGTCGTTCACGGCCCTCGCCCGCCCCGAGCGGGGTGCCCTGCTCGAACGCGGCCCGGAGCTCGCCGCGGCCTTCCACGCCGTCGACGCACTCGTCGCCGCCGCCGCGGCCGGCGGACCCGCCCGGGGCGGCGTCCTCGTCCTCCGGGGCGAGCCGGGCGTCGGCAAGACGGCGCTCCTCGCCGAGATCCACCGCATGGCCCGCGACCGGTGCACGGTCCTGACCGCCCGCGGCGGCGAGATCCTCACCTCGGTCCCCTTCCACGTCACCCGCCAGCTCCTCCAGCCCGCCCTGGACGGCTACGGCCCCGAGGACGTCCACCGCCTCTTCGGCGACCACTTCGCCCTCGTCGCCCCCGCGCTCGGGCTTGCACCGCCGCCCTCGCCGTCGGCCGCGCCCGCCGACCCGCAGGGCGTACGGGACGGACTCGTACGGCTCCTCGACCGCCTCGCGGACGGCCTGCGCGACCGGCCCCCGGTCCTGCTCGTGGACGACGCCCACTGGGTCGACGCCGAGACCCTGACCTGGCTCGACGCCTTCACCCGCACGCGCGGGGACGGCCGGCTGCCGGTCCTGGTCGTCCTGGCCCACCGCCCGCTGCCGACCGAGGCGGGCGACGGACAGGCCGACGGAGCCGAGGGCGACGGACGGGCCGGCGGAGCCGAGGGCGACGGTACGACGCTGCTCACCGGACTGGCCGACCGCGCCCTCCTGACGCTCGGGCTGCACGCCCTCACCTCCGAGGCCACCGCCGAGCTCGCCCGCGAGGCGCTCGGCGCCCACGCGGACGAGCCGTTCTGCCGGGAGCTGTGGACGGTGACCGCCGGCAACCCGTACGAAACGGTCGAACTCCTCGCCAAGGTCCGCGACCGGACGCTCGAACCCGTCGAGGGCACGGCCGACCTCCGGAGCCTCGCCGCGGGCGCCCGCGGCGGCGGCCTCGTGGCGCGCCTCGAAGAGCTCGGCAGCGGCCCGACCCGCCTCGCCTGGGCCGTCGCGGTCCTCGGCGCGGACAGCACGCCGGACCTCCTCCCGAAGCTCACGGGCATGTCCGGTCCGGAACTCGCCGACCACACGGAACGGCTCCGCCGGGCCAGGATCATCACGCCGCCGCCACGGAACGGGGCCGCGACCCCGCACCTGGAGTTCGCGCACCCGCTCATCGCGACCGCCGTCTACGGCTCGGTGCCGTCGGCCGTCCGTACCGCCCTGCACGGGCGCGCCGCCTGGGCGCTCGCCGAAGCGGGACGCGGACCGGCGGCCGCCTCCCGCCACCTCCTCGAAGTGCACCCGGACGACGACGAGGACGTCGTCCGCCGGCTACGGGCCGCCGCCGTCGAGCACCTGGCCGTCGGCGCCCCCGACGCGGCCCGCCGCTGTCTGGAACGGGCCCTCGCCGAGCCGCCCGGCCCCGACACGTACGCCAGGGTCCTGTACGAACTCGGCTGCGCGTCCCTCCTCACCGCACCCGCCTCCACCGTCCTGCACCTGCGCTCCGCGCTCGCCTTGCCCGGCCTCGACGACGCCCTGCGCACCGACGCGACCTACCGGCTCGCGCAGGCCCTCGCCCACAACAACCAACTTCCGGAAGCCGCGCGGGCCGTCGCCGTCGAGTCGGCCCGTACCCCGCCCGGCACCGGCCGCCGCCGCCTCCAGGCGGCCCACTTCATGTACGAGGGGTTCCAGGCCACCGAGGAGGACGGACCCGGCCGCTCCGGCCGCCTGGCCGACCTCACCGCCGCCTTCACCGGCGCCGACAACTCCGAACGAGCCCTCCTCACCGTCCGGGGCTTCGACGCGATGCTCCGCGGCGAACCCGCCGACGAGGTCGTACGCCTCTGCGACAGCGCCCTCGTCGACGGCAGACCGGCGCGGGGCCTCGGCTGGACGGACCCGACCTGGGGCTTCGAGATCCCGGCCCTCACCGGCATCGCGTACGTGTTCGCCGACCGGCCCGACCGGGCCGAGGCCCTCTTCACCGAGGCGGTCCGGGCCTTCGAGATCTCCGGCTGGAGCGGCGCCCACCTCGCCTTCGCGCACACCCTCCTCGGCCTGGTCCACCGACGCCGCGGCGACCTGCCGCGCGCCCAGCACCACCTGGAGGAAGGACTGCGCCTCGCCGACCGGGTCGGCGACGGCCTCCCCGTCCACTGGGACACCGCGTGCCTCCTCGTCGACACCCTCATCGCCCGGGGCCGTACCGCCGAGGCGCGGAGCGTCGCCGACCGGTACGCCTTCGGCCCGCCCTGGCCCGGCGCGATCGTGCTGCCCGACGGCCCCAGCGTCCTCGGCCGGCTGCTGCTCGCCGAAGGCCGTACCGAGGAGGCCGTACACACCCTCGAAGAGGCCGCCGAGGCGCTGACCACCCGCGCCCGCCACCACGTCGTCTGGGCCCCCTGGCCCTTCGACCTGGCCAGGGCCCTCGCCCCCGTCGACCCGGACCGCGCGGCCGGGATCGCCGCCGAGGCCACGGCCCACGCCGAACGCCTCGGCACCCCCACGGCCCTGGGCGAGGCCCTGCGCTGCGCCGCCCTCTTCGCGCCCCCATCGGAGAAGGCGAGCCTCCTCACCCGGGCCGTCACCCACCTCGCCGCCTCCCCGTCCCGCTACGAGGAGGCCCGGGCCCGCGTGGACCTCGCCCACGCCACGGGCTCCCCCGCGGCCCTGGCCCGAGCGGCCACCCTGGCCGCGACCTGCGGCGCAGACGCCCTCGCCGCGGCAGCGGTGACAGCCCGTGCGTCAGCCCACCCCCGCGAGTGAGGTAGTGTTTCTCCTGCACGCCGACGCGGGGGAAAACCCGCGGGGGACGAGCATCGGGACGTGGCGCAGCTTGGTAGCGCACTTGACTGGGGGTCAAGGGGTCGCAGGTTCAAATCCTGTCGTCCCGACTTTTCGAAGTCGCAGGTCAGGGGCCGTTTCAGAGAAATCTGAAACGGCCCCTGACTCGTTTCCGGGGGAAGAAGGGGGCCTCCCCGGTGCGCATGGCACCGGGGAGGCCCCCTTCCTCATTCGCTCGCCATCAGTCGACCGGCGTTCCGTTGGCGTACGTGAAGCGCTTCGGGTAGACGCGCACGACGTTGCCCTCCGCGTTGGTCATCCACCACTCGATGGAGTCCCAGGTGCGGTACTCCATCCGGGTGGCCGCACGGAGTTTGGTCATCTCCCATGCGGTTCCGAAGCCACCCTTCTGGATCGCCTCCCAGTCGCCGGGCGTGATTCCTTCCCCTCGCTGCAGAAGCAGGTTCAGCGCCTCGTCGGCGTCCTTGGCGCCCGCGACACCGTCCAGAGACACCGAGATCTTCACGTGGGGATTGATCACTGCTCGCTCTACTCCCACCGTCCACAGGGCACGAGCGCCCATCCCCATGCTGGCCGGCATTTCGGTGCCGTACACCTTGTTGTTGAACGTGTCCGCGCCGCCGGCGATGGCCTTGGCCAGGTCGTCCGAGTACGGGTTGACTCCGAGGACGATGTGATCGCCGTCCTTGACTATGTCCTTGAGGACCTCCTGGCACTTCTTGATGACGTCTTCGTCGGCCGACGCGGCGGAGAACGACGCGGTGGAGAACGAAGCGGTGGAGAACGACGCGAGCTTGAGGGGCGTGGTGTCCGCGAGCTCGCACGCCTCGCCGACCTTGCGGAAGATCCGGCTGATGATGCCCTGGACGGCGGCCTCGGTCAGACCGATGGTGCGGAGCGCCCGGTAGGCGTCCATGAACCCGACGCCCGTCTTGAGGGCCGCGTCCAGCGCGTACACCGCGGCCTTGCCGGCCCGGAAGAGCGGGCCCGCGACGAACCAGCTGGCCGCCCAGGCGCAGTCGCCCCAACTGCCCGACGCGCCTCCCGGCGTGATCTTCTGGGCGCAGCCGATGAAGTCGCCGAGCAGGATGTCGACCGGGTCGATGTTCGAGTTGAACTCGACCATCGTCAGCGTGTAGCTGAGCTGTTCGGTCGTGGGGTCCGTCACCTCGCGGCCGAGGTAGACGGTGTCCGCCTGCGGGCAGCTGCCGAAGTACGTCTCCGGCGGGGCCACGCACATGAACAGGTCGACGTGCGACCTGTAGGTGACGTCGGCCGTGATCGTGCAGTCCCCGAAGTGGATGATCGGGTTGCAGTTGTCCTTCTTGACGTTCTTCGGCTCGCCGATGTACTCGATGTGGTCGAGGACCGCCCACACCCCGCCGACCCCGGTCGTGACGCCCTGCGAGATCTGCTCGTTGTCGCCGGTCGTCTCGGTGCGGTCGGCGGCGGCCTGGGCCTCCTCCGCCGCGTTCCTGGCACCGGCCGCGGCCGTCTCGGCGGCCGTCGCGTCCTCCTCCGCCTTGGTGGCGGTGGCGCGGGCGCCGGCCGCGTCCTCCTCGGCCTTGGTGGCCACGGCACGGGCGTTGGCGGCGTCCTTCTCCGCCTCGGTCGCCGCCGCGTCCGCCGCCGCCGCGTCGGACTCGGCATGCATCGCCGCCGACCCCGCCGCCATCGCGGCGGTTCCCGCCACCGTGGCGTAGCCGTCGGCACGGCCCGCCGCTGCCTGGGCCTCCTGGGCCTGCTCAGCGGCCTGGGTGGCCGAGGCCTGTGCGCGCTGGTACGCCTTGGCCGCGCGGGACGCGTCCGCAGCAGCGGCCGCGGAGGCCTCCGCCGCGAGCTTCATGTCACCGGCGGCCCGGTCGGCCAGCGCCTTCGCCTCGGCGGACATGTCCTCGGCCTGGTTCGCCGTGGCCGCCGCGGCGGCGGCCTGCTGCTGCGCGATCGTCAGGGACTGCTGGCCGGTCAGCACCGCGAACGCGGCCGAGCTGTCGACCTCTTGGAACGGGCCGCCGAGCGCGATCGCCTCGTTCGCCGGCTTGTTCACCGCGGCCGCGGAGTCACGCGCCGCGAGCGAGGACTGCACCGCCGCGAGCGCCCTGCCCGCGGTGGTCGCGGCCCAGGACGCGGTCTGCGTGGCCTCGGAACGGGCGGCAGCCGCCTCCGTCTTGGCGACCTTGGCCGCCGCCGAGGCCTTCTCCGACTGCTCCTCGGCGCTCTTTGCGTCGGCCGCCGCGTCCTCCGAGGCGTCGATGGCGTCGGCCGCGGCCGCGTGTGCCGCGGCGGCGGAACCGGCCGCGACCCAATAGGACGCCCAGGCGCTGTCGGACGCCGCCCTGGCGCGGGCCGCGGAGCCCTGCGCCTTGGTGGCCGCCTCGCGGGCGTTGGTGGCGGCGGTCGTGGCCGCGTTCGCCGACGCACGCGCGTTGGTGGCCGCCGTGGTCGCCGTGTTCGCGGCGGCCCGGGCATCGGTCGCGGCGGTACGGGAGGCCGTGGCCGCGCCCGTACCCTCGTCGGCGTCGGCCTTGGCCTCCATGGCCGCCGCCTTCGCGTTCAGCGAGTCCCGCCGCTGCTCGGCCTCACGGGCGCCGTCGCGGGCGGCGACCGCGTCGCGCTCCGCCTGCTCGGCGACGGCCCGCTTGGACGAGGCCGTGGTTCCCGCCGCCTCGGCGGAGACCCTGGCGTCGGACGCGATCCGGCCCTGGGCGACGGCGTCGGCCTCGTGGCCGGCCGCCTTGTCCCGCTCGCTCTCGGCGGTGGCCCGGTAGGCCGCCGCGTTGGCGCGCTCCAGTTCGGCGACGGCGCGCTGCTGCTGGGCGTTCGCCGCGGCCTTGCGGGCGTCCTCCTCCTCCGCGAGCGCGGTCTCCTTGGCCTTCTTGGCCTTCTCGGCGTTCGCCGCTGCCGAGGCCGCGTAGGCGTCGGCGCTGTCCGCGGCGGCCTTCGCCTGGGCGGCGGCCTCCTGCGCGGCGATCCGGCGGAACTCGGTGTTCACCGCGTGCGCCTCGGTCTGCGCCAGGGCGAGGAGCGCCTCCGACGTCGACACGGTGGCGTTCGCCGCGTTCAGCGCCGTCTCCGTCGCCTTCGCGGCGGCCGTGGCAGCCGCGCCGGAAGCGCGCGCGACCTGGACCGACTGCTGGGCGTACATCAGGCCACGACCACGCGGGACCTCGGAGGCGTCCGCGATGGCCCAGGCCTGCTGCTGGCCGGTCACCGCGCGCTGCGCGGCGGCGGTGGCGGCGGCGGCCTGGTCCTTGGCGGTGGTGACCAGCGCCTGGACCTTGCCCCGGGCGTTCGCCAGGTCCGCCTTCGCCTTGTCGAAGAGGGCCTGCTCCGGCTTGAAGATGTGGTCCGGGTCCGCCTCCAGAAGGTCGTGCCAGTACTTCTGCCAGCGCAGGATCTGGTCCGCGCGCCACGCCTGGCCGATGGCCTCGATCATCGCCTCGGTGGCGGACCGGGTCGCGGCGGCCGCGTCGGCCTCCGCCTGCATGACGACGGCGCGCGGGGCGGCCTGCCCGGCGTACTCCGTCTCCCACTCGGCCGAGGCCTGCGAGACGACCTGGCTCAGGGCGCTGCGCGGGTCGACCGGGTCCGCGTGGTCACACACGGACCAGGCCTGCTTGAGGTTCTCCACCTCGACGCGGAACCCAGGCGTCCCCTCGACGGGCTTCTTGTCGAGGAAGCCACCGTGCCGCAGGTAGGACGCGACGGTGCTGGCCGTGGTGCCGCCCGCGTGCTGGGTCCTGGTCACACTGGAATCCAGCAGCATGAAGTCCGCGGCGAAGTCGCGCCAGAGGTCCTTGCCGCGGTTCTGCTCGGTGATCTCCCGGGCCCTGGCGACCGCCTCGGGGCTCGCGTTGGTGTGACCGTCCCAGCCGAGCTGTGCGGCGACCTTCGGCTGAGTGGAGAGCGTGAACTCGAGGACGTCGGCGCCGAACCGCGGGGCGTGCAGCGTGATCCCGTCGTCGAACGAGCTCATCGCGTACGGCCTGTTGGCGTCCTCCAGAAGGGCCTCACGTGCCGCGAAGGCGTCCCGGTAGGCGTAACCGGCCCGCCGGTCCTGGTCGTAGGCCTGCCCCAAGGGGAAGAACCCGATCCAGTCGACATCGCCGACGACCGCCTGCAGGTCGTCGTTCGTACCCGTCAGGGCCTCGATGGCCCTGGCCTTCATGCTCGCGCCGCCCGCGTGCAGGGCGACACCCGCGAGGCACCGGTTGAGACGCGGGGTGCCGCGCACGTCACGGATGACGGCCGTCAGCTCGTTGAGCCGGCGCAGCGCGTTGTCGGCGTCGCGGAAGATCGTCCGCATGCCGTCGGAGACCTTCTCGATCGCCTGGGCGAGCGCGGGGATGCGGCCCACGATCACGGCGGACGAGGGGATGTCGACGAGCGCCCAGAGGCAGTCGTCGACGTCCTTCGAGGCCAGGCACTCCTTGACCTTCGCCGGGTCGAGCTGCTCGAAGAGGATCTGCCCGCCGTTCGCGGTCGCCCACTCGACGACGTTCACGGAGACGGCCGCGAGGCCCTTCCGGTAGTCGTCGACACAGGTCTGACCGCAGGCGTCAAGGAGGATCTTCTCCTCGCGCTCACCGAGCGCCGGCCAGTTGGAGGCGCCGCCCTCGATGGGCGTGACGCCCTCGGCGAGCGCCTCCTTGTGCGCCGCCTCGTTCCGCGTCTGCTGCGCCTTCTCCGCCTGTGCGGCGGCTTCCTCGGCGGCCGTGCTGTCGCCGGTGGCGTCGGATGCCTTCGACTCGGCGTCCTGGGCGGCCCGTTCCGACCCGGCCGCCTTGTTCGCGGCCTCCTCGGCGGCCTCGCCCGCCCGCCCGGACTTCTCGTTCGCCTCGGCCGCGCGCCGCTCGGAGTCCGTGGCCTCACGGTCCGCTTCGGCGGCGATGCCGCTCGTCGCCTGCGCGATGAGGCCGGCGCTCACCGCGTCGGCCCCTGCCTGTTCGGCGTGGCCCGTGGCGGCTTCGGAGGCGGCGACGGCGCCCTTCCGCGCCTCGGAGGCCTCGGCCGCGGACGACTGGGCGCGCGTCACGGCCTCGGCCGCGCGCACCGAATCGGTCGCCGCCGCGGCTGCGGCCTCGGCGGCGAGCTTCGCGTCACCCGTGGCCCGGGCGGCGGTCTGCTGTGCGGACTCAGCGGCCTCGGCCGCTTCGGTGGCCTTGGCCTCGGCCGCGGTGGCCTGCTGCTCCGCGATCGTCCTCGACGACTGGCCGACCAGCATCGCGAACGCCGCCGAGGAGTCCTTCTCCTTGTACGGGGAACCGATGGCGAGGACCTCGTCGGCGGCGGCGACCGCGCTCGTGGCGGCGTCTCGGGCAGCGAGTGCCGCCTGGCCGGCCGCATGGGCACGGCCCACCACGACGCCCGCCGACTTCACCGCTTCCGTGGCGTCGCTCTCGGCGGCGGCGGCTTCCTGCCGGGCCTTCCTGGCGAGCCCGTCGGCGTTCTTCGATGCCGTGGCGGCGTTGCCCGCACGGATCGCCGCGTCCTGGGACGCGTCGAGCGCGACGGCCGCGGCGGCGTGCGCGGCGGAGGCCGCGCGGATGGAGGCGTAATGCGCCGACCACGCCTTGCTCGCGTCGGCCTCGGCCCGCGCGGCCGCGCCCTCCGCCGTGGTCGCGGCCGACCGGGCGCTGACGGCGGCGGAGGTGGCCTGGTCCGCGGCGGTCTGCGCGGCGGTCGCGGCCTGTGCGGCCTCGGTGGCGGCCGTACGGGCGGCGGTGGCGGCCGCACGGGTCTCCGCGGCGGCTGCCGTGCCCTCGGCAGCCGCGGCAGCGGTCTCCAGCGCCGCAGCACGGGCCGCCGTGGCCTGCTTCGCCTGCGCCGCGGCGACGGCCTTCTCCCGACCGACCTGGGCGGCCTTCGCCTTCTCGTTCGCGAGCTTCCGCTTCGTCGCCGCCTCGGTGGCGGCGGTCCCGGCGGCCGTGTCGGAGCTCTTGGCCGAGGTCTGCTCGGCCGCGGCCCGCTCCTCGGCCTCCTGCGCCTTGGCGCGCTCGGTCGCGGCCTTCGCTCGGGCGGCGACGGCCGCGACCTGCTCCGTCTGGGCCTTGGCCCGCTCGGTCGCGGCGGAGCCGGCGGCGGCCTTGGCCTTGTCGCGCTTGTCCTCGGCCGTCGTACGGGCGGCCTTGGCGGTCCGCGCGCTCTCGGCGGCGGCCGTGGCGTTGGCCTCGGCGCTGTCGGCGGCGGCCTTCGCCTGCGCGGCGGCCTCCTGAGCCGCCACCCGCCTGAACTCGGCGCCGACCGCGTGCGACTCGGTCTGTGCCTTGGCGAGCAGCGCGTCACTGGTGGCGACGGACGCGTTGGCCGCGGCGAGCGCGGTCTCGGTCGCCTTCGCGGCGGCCGTGGCGGCGGCCGCGGAAGCGCGGGCGACCTGCACGGACTGCTGGGCGTACATCAGACCGCGGCCACGCGGCACATGGGTCGTGTCAGCGACGGCCCAGGCCTCCTGCTGCGCGGTCACGGCCGTCTGCGCGGCGGTGGCCGCCGTGCCCGCGTGGGCCTGTGCCGACGTGACGAGGGCGGCGATGTTCGAGCGGTAGCGCGCGAGGTCGGCGTCGGCCTTGTCGTAGAAGACCTGGTCGGGCTTCACGAAGATCGTGTTCGGGTCCTGGGCGAGCTTGTCCGTCCAGTACTTGCGCCAGGTCAGGATCTGGTCGACCGCCCATGCCTGGCCGATGGCCTCGATCATGTCGTCGGTGGCCTCGCGGGTCGCCGCGGCGGCATCCGCGTCCGCCCGCATGATCTTCGCGCGCTGGCCGGCCTGGCCGGCGTACTCCAGCTCCCACTCGACCATGGCGGTCATCACGGGCTCGTTGAGCACGCGGCGGGGGTCGAACGGGTTCTGGCTGTCGCAGGCGGACCAGGCCTGCTTCTGGTCCTCGACCTCGACGCGGTATTCGGCGGAGTCCTTGAGGGGTGCCAGGGCCGGGAAACCGCCGCGCTTCAGGTAGGAGGCGATGTCGGTGGCGGTCGTCCCGTACGCGTAGCCCCTGACGTTGACCTGGTCGTCCGAGAGCATCCAGCCCGACGCCATGTCGTGGAAGGCGTCCGTGCCCTCGTTCTCCTTGGCCACCTGCTTGGCCTTGGCTATCGCCTCCGGGCTGGCGACGCTGTGCTCGTCCGAGCCCAGATTCGACATCCTGGCCTGGGTCTCGAGGGTGAAGTGCGTGACATCGGCGCCGAACGCCGGCGCGTGCCACTCCATGTCGTCGCTCTCCCACGCCGACCGGACGTAGGGGTCATTGGTGCTCTGTAGCGCGAAGCGCCGGTCCGAGACCATCTCGCTGTACGCCTGGGCGGCGCGGCCGTCCTCGCCGAAAGCCTGGCCGAGCGGCCCGTACCCGATCGTGTCCGCGCTGATGACGGTCGCGCGGAGCTCCTCCTGCGTGCCGGTCAACCCCTGGATGGCGCGTGCCTTCTGCAGGGGACCGCCGTAGTGCAGCGCCTCGGCGGCCAGACAGCGGTCGACCCGCCGTTGGTAGCCGACGCTGCTGCGGAACCAGCCGGTGTCCTCCTCCGGCACCGTGTCGGCCGCCGCCGGTACGGCCTGCACCAGGCCGGTCAGTACGGCCGAGGCGGTGAGGAGGGCTGTGGCGCTGGTGGTCCGGGCCACCAGGCTTCTGAAGCGATGTCTGCGTCTGCCGACGCCTCGAACCCATGACACTTCTCTGTCTGCCGATCTCTGCGAATGTTCGGCAGCATCGGGCATGAGGGTCACGGGCCGCATGGAGCATCCGGGCAGGGCAACGCCTGCGTGCTCGGCCCCTCCCCCACGAGACGCGGCTGCCGCTTACGCCGCGACGATGCCACGGCAGGTTCCGCGCGTGAAGATCAAAGAAACTCCGCGAACGCTGCCTTAGACCTCACTGACGAACAAAGTGATCGAATCCTTGATCATCTCTTTGCTGCCGCAGGGGCTGAGGTCTTCGACGTCCGTGTGGTGGTGTCCCGGGCCACCGGCGGCGCGGAACTCGTCCAGGGAGAGGACGACGAGGTCGAGCTCCGGGGTGCGGTGCCCGGTGAACCGGGTGAGGTCCGTCGTCGCGTCATCGGCGAGTACGACGTACAGATCGAGGTCGGAGTGCTCGGTGGTCATGCCCTCGTGAGCCCGGGAGCCCTTGAGGACGAGGCCGACGACAGCGGCGTCGGCAGTGGCGAGGTCGACGAACGCGTCATACGTCATGGGGTTTCGCGTGGTCATTGCGCTGTCTCCGGCGTGGGGTTACGGCAGGCAAGCCGGGCGCCCCGGCCGGTTGTTCAGACGAAGGCGGGAGCGGGAGCGCGAGCCGGCAGGTACGGGGCGATGTTGCGCCAGGCGCGCTCGATGTATTCCTCCTTCTCGCCGACCGGGGCGACATAGTGCAGCGCGCTTTCGGCGGCGTCGGTGTCCCGGAGGCGGGCGATGATCCAGGCGGCGAGGTAGGGCGAAGCCAGGCAGCCGCCGGCAGTGGCGATGTTGTCCTTGGCGTAGAAGGGCTGGTTCAGCACCTCGACGCCGGCGGCGACGACCCAGGGCTTGGTGGTCAGGTCGGTGCAGGCGGGGATGTCGTCGAGCAGGCCGAGCCTGGACAGTACGAGCGCGCCGGAGCACTGCGCCGCGATGAGCTGGCGCGAGGGGTCCAGGCGGCGAAGGACGTCCATGATCGCCGAGTCCTCGACGACCTCCCGGGTGGCGATGCCGCTGCCGACGATGACGGCGTCCGCGGCACAGGCCTCCTCAAGGGTGGACATCTGCTCGATGACCACGCCGTTCATCGACGTCACCTTGGGGCCGGGGGTGGCGATGGTGACGCGCCAGTCGTCGGACTTGATGCGGTTGAGCACGCCGAGCGCGATCAGGGAGTCGAGTTCGTTGTAGCCCTCGAAGGTGAGGATGGCGATGTGCACGGCGGCTGTCCTTCCGGCTGGGGGGTGGGGGCTGGGGGGGGATGGATGGGTGGGTGCGTGAGTGGGGACGGTAGGGGCCCGCGAACAGGACAGTCAAAGAATTGTCATGCATACAATCCGCGCATGGCAGCCCCGCGGTACAAGACGCTCGTCGACGCGCTCGCATCCGACATCCGGAGCGGGCGGCTCGCCGCCGGCGTGCGGCTGCCGACACACCGCGGGCTCGCCGCCCGTGAGGGCATCGCCGTGGTGACCGCGACGCGGGTGTACGCCGAGCTGGAAACGATGGGGCTGGTGAGCCGGGAACAGGGCCGCGGCACGTTCGTGCGTGACGTCGCGGTGCCCTCAGGACACGGCATCGATCAGCAGGTCGTCGCCACCGGCGCGGTCGACCTCAACTTCAACTATCCGTCACTGCCCGGGCAGGCAGACCTCCTTCGGCAGGCCCTGCGAGAACTGTCCACCTCCGGTGATCTCGACACGCTCCTGCGCTACCAGCCACATGCGGGGCGGCCCCAGGACAGGGCTTCGATCGCACGGCACCTGAGGCGTCGAGGAATCACCGCCGACGCGGAGCGGATCCTCGTCGTCAACGGTGCGCAGCACGGCCTGGCCGCCACCGTCATGGCCGTGCTCAACGCCGGCGACGTCGTCGCGGTCGACACCCTCACCTACCCGGGGTTCAAGGTGCTCGCGCATGCCTTCCACCTCGACCTGGCGCCCGTCCCCTCGACCGCCGCCGGGCCGGACCTCGATGCCCTCGAGAAGCTGTGCGCGACCCGCCCCGTGCGCGCGATCTACACCATGCCCACCCTGCACAACCCGCTGGGCTGGGTCATGCCGGCAACCGACCGGAACCGCCTGATCGAGATCGCTCGACGGCACGGGTCGCTCGTCATCGAAGACGCCTCCTACGCCTACCTGGTCGAGGACCCGCCGGCGCCGCTGGTCGCCACCGCCCCGGACATCACCGTCTACGTCTCGGGACTGTCCAAGAGCATCGCCACCGGCCTCCGGGTCGGCTTCGTCGTCGCCCCGCCGCCCGTGGTGCCGCTGCTCGAACGCGCGATCCGGGCGACGACCTGGAACACCCCGGCGCTCACCACCGCGATCGCCTGCAGATGGCTCGACGACGGCACGGTGGATCACCTGGAGGCGCAGAAGCGCGACGACGCCAAGGCCCGCCAGACGCTGGCCGGACGAGAGCTGGCAGGTCTCCCTCTCATCGCCCACCCCTCGTCCTATTTCACCTGGCTGCCGCTGCCCGAGGACGCGCGTGCCGATCGCCTGACCGCCACCCTCGCGCGTCGGCACATCTCGGTATCCACAGCGGAGCCGTTCTCCACCTCGATGCACACACCGCAGGCCATCCGCCTCGCTCTGGGCTCGACCGATCTGGACAGCCTCCGGTCGACGCTGCGGACGGTGCGGCACGTCGTCGTCGAGGACGCCGGCGCCTGACGCCGTCGGTCGCTACGCGGTCTCTTCCTTCGACCATTCCGGCGTGCGGAACGTCCCGCCGCCGTACATCGGGAGCCGCACCGACTCGCCGTACCGGGCGAGCTGGCTCCACGGGCGATTCATTCCGGAGGAGCCGTAGCGGCGTACGCGAGTGACGGCGTCGAGGTCGAGGACGTCGACGAGGATCTCCTCGCCTCCTCCTGCCTGCTGACGGATGATCCCTTCGGGGTCGACGACGACGCTTCCTCCGAGTCCGGTGGGGTCGGAGGCGTTGATGTTGACGACGTAGACCTGGTTGGTCCAGGCGTTGGCGCGGGCGCAGACGAGTTCCATCTCGCGGTCGCGGGTGGGGGTCAGGGTGGGCTGGATGATGATCTCCGCTCCGAGCCAGGCGAGCTGGCGGGCGGTCTCCGGGAAGGAGCCGTCGTAGCAGATGGCCAGGCCCACCCGGCCGACGCCGGGGATGTCGAAGACGGTGAACTCGTGCCCCGGCGCGGTCTTCTCGTACGGCTGCCAGGGGAAGACCTTGCGGTAGCGGGCGACCGTCTCGCCCTCGGGTGAGACGGCGATGGCGGTGTTGTGGATGCGCCCGTCCTCGGCCTGCTCGTAGAGGCTTCCCGGGATCAGCCACAGCCCGGTCTCCACGGCGAGGGCGCAGATCCGGTCGGTGAGCGGGCCCGGGATCGTGACGGCCGCCCGTTCCATCCAGTCGTCGGCGCTCGGCTGGAGCAGGGCGCCTTCGGCCGCGAGCAGCAGTTCGGGGACGACGACGAGCTGGACGTGGGGGAACGTCGCCCGCACGGCCCGGACCTGGTCGGCGAACCGCTGCCAGCTCGCTTCGAGGTCGTGGGGTACGGGGGTGGTCTGGATTGCGGCGATGGAGAGCGTGCGCATGGGGTGTCAGTCCTCGGTGAGGGTGGGTTCGGCGACCGTGGTGCGGCCGTCGCGGAAGAAGCGGGGGAAACGGGTGCGGGCGACGAGCAGGGCCAGGGCTCCGGCGGCGATGGAGCCGGCGCCGAGGAGGAAGACGCCGCCGACGCCGTGGAAGGAGGTGTTGCCGTAGGCCGGGTCGTACATGTCGTGGGCGCTGCGGGCGAAGGCGGCCAGCATCGTCAGGCCGCCGAGCAGGGGCAGGATCCCGCGCAGCAGGAGGTCGCGCGGGGAGTCGAGGAGACGTCTGCGGAAGTACCAGACGCAGGCCAGCGCGGTGGTGCCGTAGTAGCAGGCGATGAGCAGTCCGATGCAGAGGATGGCGTCGCCGAGGAAGCGGTCGGAAGCGAGGGTGAGCAGGACGAGCAGGCAGGCCGCCGCCGCGCCGAAGAAGAGGGTTCCGAAGGCGGGGGTGCGGTGGTGGGGGTGGATGCGGGCGAAGGCGCGGGGCAGGGCGCCATGGGCGGCCATGGACAGGGTGCCGCGGGAGGAGCCGACGAGGCAGGTGAGCAGGGCCGCGGTGGCCGAGACGCAGACGGCCAGTTCCATCACCTTGGCCGGCGCCGTGCCGAGTACGGGCGGGGCGAGGGTGGCCAGGATGTCGGCGGCGTTGTCGGGGTTGCCCAGCCCGGTGCCGGTGGCGCCCGTGCCGGCGAAGGCGATCGCCGCGAAGGCGGTGAACAGGTAGGTCCCCAGCAGTACGAGGGTGGAGATGACGGCGGCTTGGCCGGCGACGCGGTCTCCGTCACGGGTCTCTTCGTTCGCGGTGATCAGCGCGTCCCAGCCCCAGTAGATGAACAGGCACAGCAGGACGGCCTCGGCGAACGAGCCGAGATCGGGGAACGCGAAGGGGTCGAGCCACGCCGGAGACGGGGTGGCGGCGCCGTCGCGGGCGAGGGCCGCGGCGCCGAAGCCGAGCAGGGCGACCAGTTGGAGTCCGAGCAGCACGTACTGGACGGCGGCCGCGAGATGCAGTCCCCGGTAGGCGACCGAGGTGACCGCGGCCAGCAGTACGACGGCGGTGATCGTCACGGCGGCGCTGCTGGAGGCGAGGGAGTGCAGGCCGAGCAGGTGGAGCAGGTAGGTGGCGCCGACCTGGGACAGGGCCGTCATCGCGATGAGGGTGGCGATCTGGACCACCCAGCCTCCGGTGAGCCAGCCGGCCGTCGGCCCGAAAGCGCGGGTGGTCCACACGAACGTGGTGCCGCAGTCCGGCATCTCGCGATTGAGCTCGCGGAAGGCGAAGGCGGTGAGCAGGATCGGGACGAAGCCCAGCAGCAGGGCGGCCGGGGCGAGGTCGCCGACGATCAGGGTCACGAAGCCGAGGGTGACGGCGATGCTGTAGGCCGGGGCGACGGAGGACAGCCCGAGGGTGACGGCGGCGAGCAGGCCCACCGAGCCGCCCCGCAGCCCCTTGCCCGCCGGGACGGGCTCGGGCCCGAGCCCGGTTCTCGCCTCGGCGTCGGTCGGGTTGGGCATGGTGCCTCCGTAGGGCCGCAGGTTTGTTAAACGCAGATTTAAGACTTGGCTCACTGGCCCGTCAATAGCTGCGGAGCTATTGTTAAATCCGCATGTAACCGAAGAGGTGAGAGGACCGACCGACGTGGCGCCACGGAAGGGCATCGGCAAGGAGGCCCGTCGGGCCGAGCTCGGCAAGGCGGTGGAACGCGCGCTGGTGGCGCGCGGCCTGGAGGGCCTGCGCCTGCGCGACATCGCGGAGGCGGCCGGTGTCACACCCGCCGCCGTGCTCTACTACGGAGACCTGGACGCCCTCGTCCACGACACGTACCAGCGGGCGATCGAGCGCTACAGCCAAGAACGCGAGCAGACCGCGAACCGCTTCGACGACGCCCGCGACAAGCTCAAGGCCTGCATCGACCAGGGCGTCGCCGGCGGACCCGACGACGCGCTCACCCGACTGCTCTTCGAGTACTGGCCCCGTTGCCTGCGCGACGCCAGGGCCGCCGCGCTCGACAGCGCGCTGACGGAACGCCAGATCGCCGTGTACTCGGCCATCCTGGTACTCGGACAGGCGCAAGGTCATTTCGCCCTTCAGGACCCGCCCCGTCTGCTCGCCGCCAGCTTCGTCGCGATGGAGGACGGCTACCAGATGGAGATCCTCGCCGGCCGACGCACCCGGACCGAAGTGATCACCGCCCTGCACGCCTACGCGCGTGCCGTCACGGGCCACGATCCGGCCGACCGCCCGTGACAATCCGCGCGGTCGAGTGTCGTCTCCTGTCTGCCGGGCCGGGCGCCCAAAACGATGCGCAACCGCTGCGTCTTGAGCCGGAGGCTCCGTTCGCCGGAGCCTGAGGGGGAAAGAGCACCCGCCCGTACACCGGGCGGGACCAGAACCCCACCCGGCGAGGCCTGCGGCGGTGCCGCCGCCGACTTCTCGCGGGCGCCGTGGACGTGCCCGGGGAACCCGTACCCATCCGGACGGCCGACGGCACCGAACCACTCATGGGGAGGCTCCGCACGGCAGGGCCGCGGGCGCCCCGTGACGCGAAGGAGGACGGATGAACCGGCGAAGCATCGCGGTCGTCGGGGCGGGAGTGGCCGGCCTGACAGCCGCTCATGTGCTGTCGCGGACCTGCGACGTGGTGCTCTACGAGGCGGACGCCCGCCTCGGCGGGCACGCCCACACCCACGAGCTGCCGACCCGGGAAGGCGGCACCGTGCGCGTGGACACCGGCTTCATCGTCCACAACGAGCGCACCTACCCGCACCTGCTGCGGCTCTTCCACGAACTCGGCGTCGCCACCCAGGACGCCGAGATGAGCATGTCCGTCCGGTGCGACGGCTGCGGCCTCGCGTACGCGGGAGCTCGCGGCCCGCGTGGTCTGCTCGGCGGCGGCAACCTGCGCCGCGGCCGCCATCTGCGGATGCTCGCCGACGTACCGCGCTTCCACCGGGCGGCCCGCCGGCTGCTCGCGTCCGGGGACGACGACCGGACCTTCGGCTCGTTCCTCGAACGCGGCGGGTTCTCGCCGTACTTCGTCGGTCACTTCGCCGTCCCGCTCGTGTCCGCCGTCTGGTCCTGCGCGCCGGACACCGCGCTGCTGTACCCGGCGGCGTACCTCTTCCGGTTCCTCGACCACCACGGGTTGCTCTCCACCACCGGCTCGCCGCGGTGGCGGACGGTCACGGGAGGCTCCGGCGCCTACGTGGAGAAGGTGGCCAAGGGACTCGCGGCCGTCCGCACCGCCACCCCGGTCCGCGCGATCCGACGCGGCACGGACCAGGTGCGCGTGACCACCGACGACGGGGAGTCCGAGGTCCACGCGGCCGTCGTCGTCGCCGTCCACCCCGACCAGGCGCTGCGGATGCTCGCCGACGCCACCCCCGACGAGCGCCGGGTCCTCGGCGCGTTCACCTACTCCCGCAACCCCACGGTGCTGCACCGGGACAGCACCGTGCTGCCGGCCGCGCCCCATGCCCGCGCCTCGTGGAACTACTGGCTCCCCTCCTGCGACGCGCGCCCCGAGGCCGTCAAGGTCAGCTACGACATGAACCGGCTCCAGCGCCTCCCGGTGGACGAGCCGCACATCGTGACCCTCAACCCGGACGGCCGCGTCGACGAGCGCACGGTGCTCGCCCGCATGGTGTACGAGCACCCGGTCTACACCCCCCGCTCCGTCGCCGCCCAGCGCGAACTGCCGGGCCTCGCCACGTCCGTGACCGCCTTCGCCGGCGCCTATCACGGCTGGGGATTCCACGAGGACGGGTGCCGCTCCGGAGTCGAGGCGGCCCGGGCCCTGGGGGTGACCTGGTGACCGACCGTGCCGCACCCGCCACCTCCGCCATACCGGCCGCACCCGTCTCACCCGTGCCGGCCGATCTGCCCGCGCTCTACCCCTGCGAGGTCGCCCACACCCGCGTCGGGCCGGTGCGCCACACCCTGCGGCAGCGCACGTACCTGTGGCTCGTCGACCTCGACGCCCTGCCCCGGCTGCCCCGCCTCCTGCGGCCGCTGGCCCGCTTCGACGCCCGTGACCACTTCGGCGGGCGGGCCCCCACCCTCCGCGCCGGCCTCGACGCCTACCTCGCCTCCCACGGCGTGCGGAACGCCGACGGACGGGTGCTGATGCTCGCCCACGCGCGCGTGCTCGGCCACGTCTTCAACCCGCTCACCCTGTACTGGTGCCACGACCGGACCGGCGGCCCCGTCTGCGTCGTCGCCGAAGTCCACAACACCTACGGCGGCCGGCACTGCTACCTCCTGCGGCCCGACGCCGCCGGACTCGCCGACGTCGCCAAGGACTTCTACGTCTCCCCGTTCCTCGACGTCGAAGGCTCCTACCGGATGCGCCTCCCGCTCCCCGGCGAGCGCCTCGACCTCACCGTCCAACTGCGGCACGGCGACGGGAGCCGGCCGCTGACCGCCACGGTCCGCGGCCGTCGCCGCCCGGCCGACGCGCGCGGCCTGCTCAAGGCGGCGCTGCGACACCCGTGGTCCACCGCCGCCGTCAGCGCCGGCATCCGGTGGCACGGGATCCGCCTGTACCTCAAGGGACTTCCCGTCCGTCCCCGTCCCGTCCCGCCCACCCGAGAAGGCATGCTGTGACCGTCTCCGTCCCGTCGGCCGTCCCCCTCGTCGCGGCGTCCGGCCGTCCGCCCGTCGACCCGGAGCGCTGGCCCGACGTCGCCCGTCTCCCGCGCGCCTCGGGCCTGCGCACGGCCATCGCCCGGCGCGTCCTCGCCCGCGCCTTCGCCCGGCTGCCGCTGCGGACAGGTCCCGGAGGCCCGCCCGGCTCCGTTCCCCGTCCCACCACCGGCGAGGCCGGCCCGCCCACCCTGACCCTGAACGACCCGGCCGCCTTCCACCGGCGGATCGGTGCCGACGGGCTGATCGGCTTCGGTGAGTCGTACATGGCCGGCGAGTGGGACAGCGACGACCTCGTGGGCCTCCTCACCGTGCTCGCCGCCCACGTCGACGACCTCGTACCGGCGCCGCTGCACCGGCTCCGGGGCGCCTGGGTGCGCCGCCGCCCGGCCCGCGACCGCAACACCCTCGACGGCGCGCGCGACAACATCCACCGCCACTACGACCTGTCGAACGACCTGTTCGCCCGCTTCCTCGACCCGAGCATGACCTACTCCTCGGCCGTGTTCGACACCCTCCCCGCCACACCGGGGGAGTTCACCCCGGCCCAGCACCGCAAGATCGACCGCCTGCTCGACCTGGCCGGGGTCGGCCCGGGGACCCGACTCCTGGAGATCGGCACCGGCTGGGGCGAACTCGCCGTACGTGCCGCCTCGCGAGGCGCCGACGTCCTGACCGTCACGCTCTCCGAGGAGCAGCGCGCGCTCGCCCTGCGCCGGATCGCCGACGCCGGGGTGGCACACCGCGTGAGCGTCGAACTGCTCGACTACCGGCAGGTCCAGGGCCGTTACGACGCGGTGGTCAGCGTCGAGATGATCGAGGCGGTCGGCGCCGAGTACTGGCCCACCTACTTCGCCACCCTGCGCCGCCTGCTCGCGCCCGGCGGGGCCGTCGCCCTCCAGGCCATCACCATGCCGCACGAACGGATGCTCCGCACCGCCCGGACGCACACCTGGATCAGCAAGTACGTCTTCCCCGGCGGCCTCATCCCGTCACGGGACGCCCTCGCCCGCGAGAGCACGGCCGCCGGCCTCGGCATCACCCACGACACCGGCTTCGGCGCGCACTACGCCGAGACGCTCCGGCTCTGGCGGGAGGCGTTCGTCCAGGAGTCGGCGGCGGTCGGAGCACTCGGCTTCGACCGGGTCTTCCACCGCATGTGGGAGCTGTACCTGGCCTACTCGGAGGCGGGCTTCCGCGCCCACTACCTCGACGTCCGCCAGCTCCGGCTCGTCGCCACGGATTCCCCCGGGGCGACCCGATGACCGCGTCGGCACTGGCGGTCAATCTCGCCGCGTCGGCCGGTGCGGCCCTCGCGGTGATGCTGGTGACCTTCGTGATCGCCTCGGTGAAGGGCGTCCACCGGATCGTCGACGTCGCCTGGGGCCTCGCGTTCGCCGCGGTCGCCGTCGTCACCTGGGTGCTGTCCGCCGGGTACGGGGACGACGGCCGGCGGCTCGTCGTCGCCCTCGCCACCTGCCTGTGGGGGCTGCGACTCGCGTTCCACATCGCCCGCAGGGGCCGCGGCCACGGCGAGGACCCCCGCTACGCGAAGATGCTGGCCCGGGCACCCGGCAACCCGGCGTTCTACGCACTGCGCAAGGTCTATCTGCTCCAGGGCGCGCTGGTCTGGCTCGTCTCCCTGCCCGTCCAGGCGGCGTCGTACCTCCCTGAAGGCGTGGACCCCCTGCTCGTCCTCGGCGTCGTCCTCTGGGCGGCGGGCCTCGCCTTCGAAGCGGTGGGAGACCATCAACTCGCCCGCTTCAAGGCCGACCCCGCGCATCAGGGGCGGATCATGGACCGGGGGCTGTGGAGCTGGACCCGGCACCCCAACTACTTCGGCGACTTCCTGGTCTGGTGGGGGCTCTACCTGACAGCCTGCGCAAGCCGGCAGACGGCTCTCCTCAGCCTGGTGTCGCCCCTGGTGATGAGCGCACTGCTCATCTGGGGGAGCGGCAAGCGGCTGCTGGAGGCCCACATGGCGCACCGGCCCGGTTACGCCGCCTACGCCGCCCGCACGAGCGGCTTCCTGCCTCGACCGCCACGCCGGCGCACGCGGACCGAGGCCCGATGAGGGCCGCCGCCTCCGCCGCCCGCGCGCCCGGCCCGCGACCGAGCCCGACGGGAACGGCCCCCCACGGCCTCAGCCGACAGGGTTCCGGTCGCCGGAGGGCGCGGCGGTGCAGCGGCGGGTCAGGATGTCGAGGGCTTCGCGCAGCCCGGCGGGCCTCAGCATGCCCGGTGCGACCGGGCGGCCGGCCCAGCCGGGGCCCGCAAGGAGTACGAGGGGATGGGTCCGGGCGCCCCTGACGCCGAACGAGGTGTCGGCCACGTGCCGGGCCAGAGCGTGGCCGGCGGTCGAGCGGGACTGCGACCAGAGGACCACGGCCGTCGGGCCCAGCCGTCGCACCGCCGCGTCCAGAGCCTCGGCCGGTACCGCCGCACCGAACATGCGGGCCGGCAGGCCTTGTTCGGCGAGGCCGGCGGCCAGGGCCTCCAGCGCGAGGGTGTGCTGCTCGCCCGGGACGCAGGCGAGCAGCACCGGTGTCGTGTAGCCCGGATACGACCGGGCGGAGCCCGCCAACTGCCGCAGAGTCGTGGAGATGTGCCAGGACATGAGGTGCTCGACCTCGACGTACCGGTCGCCCGACGACTCCCACTTGCGTCCGACGGCGTGCAGGGTGGGCACGAGCACCTCTTCCCACGAGGTGACGAGCCCGTGTGTCGCGACCAACTCGCGCAGCAGCGTGTCCATGGTGGGGCTGTCGAGGCGTACGGCTGCCCGGGCCAGTCCCCGGAACTCCCGGTGGACCTCGCCCAGAGGCAGCCCGTTGCCGGATCCGGGGGCCCGTGCCGGCACGGAGGCGCCGGGCGGCGCGGACGACGGCGCGGGCCGCTGTCCGGCGTGGGCCCTGGCCACCCGGGCCGCCTCGGCCGGTGGCATGCCCGATGTGGTGAGCCGGCACATCTCCTCAAGGACGGCGATGTCCGTCGGCGACCAGCGCCGATGCCGACCGTTCTCCCGGACCGCCGGACCGATCCCGTAGCGCTGATCCCACGATCGCAGCGTGGTGGGGGAGACCCCCAGGCGTCGGGCCACGGTCCCCGTCGTGACCCCGACCCCGTGTGTCAGGTCGGTCATGCATCCATGGTACGACGCACGAACGACGCGAGTGCGGCGTCATCAGACCGGAGGACTCTCTGAGCACCCGTACGAGGTAACCGCTCCACAGTGCTGTCGTTGACACGGGCATGCAGTCGCACGCACGCCTTCCGGACACCGGCATATCCCCCACCGTGTCCACCCGCGCTACCCGCCCCACCCGCAACGACGCCGAGGCCGCCCTCGTCGAGCACTACCCGCAGCTCGTCCGGCTCGCCCACCTGATCCTCCCGCCCTCCCTCGGGAGGCACCGCCGCCTGCTCACCGCGCACGCCCTCGCGCAGAAGTCCTTCTCGGCGGCGGCCCCTTCACGCTCGGGCCCGGCCCCCGACCCGACGGTTCCCGCGCAGCGCGGAGAGCCGGACCCGGTCCTCGCCTGGCTGCGGCAACGCGTCGTGTCCGCCGCCCTGCGTGCGGCGGCCCACCCCCTCCGGTCCCGCGGCCGGCACCCGCTCCCCGCCGTCCTCGGGCTGAGGCTCTTCCCACGGGCCGGTGCCGACGGCGAAGTCGCGCTGGAATCCGCACTGGCCGCCGCGACCCCGGAGGTGCGGGCCGCCTTCGCCCTGCGCGTCCTCGAAGGACTGGGCGCGCAACCCACCGCCCGCCTTCTCGCCGCCGAGGGCGTCACCGCGCCGGACGACGCCGTCCGCGCCGCCGATCGCCTCCGCGCCGACCTCGGCCCCGTTGCCGAACTGCTGCTTAACGGCGTCGAGTTCGACCCGTGCACCGTGCAGGCGCGTCCGACGGACCTGCTGCGCCGCCGGCACCGTGCGCGCCTCGCCGGCCTCGCCGCCGTCGCCGTGCTGCTCGCCGCGTCCACCGTCGCCGTGCTCACCCCGCGGCCGGAGCCGGCGGCACCCGTACCGCCGTCCGTCACGGCCCTCGCCGCCGCGTCCGCCCGCGCGTCCGACCCCGGGCTCCTGCTCCGTACCTCCGGGGAGCTGTGGGCCGACACCGGGCGCGTCGACTTCACCGCGTGGCCCGCCCGCGGGGGGCGGACCGGCGACACGGCCCTGCTGTCCCGCGCGCTCGACGCCTGGGCGCGGGGCACCGGCGACCCGGCCGGGGTCCGGGTGATCGTCACGCCGGGAACGCCGACGACGCCACCCGCCGCCCCCGCCCGACTCCTCTTCGCCGGAACGGTCGACGACTCGGCCGTCGTCCTCCTCCACGACGGCGGCCGGCTCGTCCGGTACGCCGAGCCGCTCGCGGGCCGGGGCCGAGCGCTCCTCGAACTCGCCCGGGCCGACGAAGCGGATGTGACCTCCGGCGCGGCCGTGGCGGTCGGCAGGACGCCGGAGGGCGCGCGGTTCCTGCTCGCCCCCTGGATCGACGAGAGCGCGGTGCGCGACCTCCTGAGGCCCGAGGTGCCGGCCCGGCGGCTGGCCGTCTCCGGGGACGGCGTCACCGACCCCGTACCGAAGGCGTCGGGCGACTGCCGGCGCGTTCCGGCGCTCCAGGTGCGGTCGTCCACCCGGATCGTCGAGGACCACTCCTTCCTGCTGGCGGACCTCGGCGAGCCCGGCCCCGTGCACCTGACGTGGACCCCGGCGCCGGGGACCGGAGCTCCCGCGCGCCAGCCGCGCGAGGCGACGTCGGCGGCGGGGCTCGCCGCTTGGGCCCGGTCGGCGTGCGCGCTGCCGGGTCTTTCGGGGACGGGCGTACGGGCCGTGAACCGGTGGGAGTTCGCCCAGCAGACCCTGCCGGAGCGGGCCGGACGCGCCACCTGGACGTGCACCCGCGCGGAAGGCTGGGACGGGCGCGCCCGTGTGGCGGTGACTTGGGAGGGTCCGGACGCGCGTACCCGGCCGACGCCGGTACGGGTGCCGGGCCGGACACCCGCGGACACGGCGGCGTGCAGCCGCTTCGGCCAGCACATGCTGGCGGGGACGTACTGGACGGCACCGTCGGGGACGCGCTGGTTCCTCGCCGCCGGCAGCCGTGCCCTGACCGCGGTCACCGCCCGGGGACCCGTCTCCGCCACCGCACGAGGACAGGTCCTGGCCGTCCGGGCGAACGCGGCCGGACAGGTCCGGCTGACGGGCACGGTGCCCGGCTCCGCCGACCTTCACGGCTGGGGGGAGAACGAGCGGGAATCCGGCGGTTCTTGAGGCGGGCACGTTGGCCGGAAAGACGGCGGGCATGAGGGCCGCCGTCGCGCGGGCACTCGCCCGACGTGTCCGCGGGACCGCGAGTCCGGCGGCCAGCGGGGCCGTGACGGCGGACCGCGACGGCGGATCCCGGCGGGCCGCTCATGCGAAGGTGAGGACGTCCGAGGCGGGCCTGCGAGGGGTGGCCCGGCCTTCGGGGCCGTAGCCCAGGCGGATCACCATGTGGACGAAGCCGACCGCCGAGTCGGGATCGCGTGCTTCGGTACGGAGTTCCGGCCATTCGAGAGGCTGAGACATGAGCGAGGTGGCGAGTCCGTCGAGGGTGGCTTGGAGCAGGACCCTCTGCATGGCCTGGCCGGCCTTCAGCCACGCCTCCGGGGTGTCCTCGGCCGTCCCGAGCAGCGCGATCTGCGGCCTCTTCTCGAAGCGCGCCGACGACCGGCCGGGTACCTGCTGCCGGGCGCCGAAGTCCCTGACCGGGGAGGTCACGTCGTACTGCCGCGGGCCGAAGGCGTACGAGGGGATGCCCTCGGTGTCGGGCCCTTCCCCCGCCGCACCCGTGCGGGTCCAGGCGGTGATCTCCGCGCGTACCGCCTCGTCCGCCGCCTCGAACAGTTCGGAGACGTGGACGAGATGCAGGACGGCGTCCGTGTGCCACGCCCCCGGGACGATCAGCCGGCAGCCCTCGAGCACGGCCGCGGCACAGAGCCCGTCGATGACCTCGGAGGGCACGCGCTCCTCGGTGTAGGGGAACCGGCTGGTGTGCCGGCGAGCCAGAGCCGCATGGAGCGTGCCCAGATCGTCGTCCCCGCCGTCTGCGTCGTCGGGGTCGTCGAAACGTACGTCGGCGAGCCGCCAGGGGTCGCCGGGGGAGGGCAGCAGCCGGACCACCGGGCGCAGACCCCGGTGGACGGCGGAGACCCGCAGGCCGAACAGCGCGGCACCGCACCCGATGTGGAGGGACCGATGGTCGGGGTCCTGGCGCGGCATGCCGCGCGAGGGGTCGCCGTACAGCTCGATGGTGTCGGTGTCCGTTCGGTGGACGAACCTCCAGGGCTGGGCGTTGTGCATCGACGGGGCCGTGACGGCGTCCTCGATCAGCGAGGTCACGAGCGGCCTGGGCAGCGCGGTGGTGGACACGGGTCGTCCTGTCTGTGCGTGGGGTATCACGGGGAGTAGTCGTAGGCCGTCGGCGTGGACGGGGCGAGGCGCGTGTCGTCCTCACGGACGGACAGCCGGTCCGCGACGGCGACGACGCCGTCCACGCGCTCGGCCAGCCGCAGCAGCACCACGGCCCGGCTCCGCCGCCGGACCCGGCCGGTGAGGGTCACGACACCGTCCAGGACGTGCACGTCCACCGCGTCCTCCGGCAGTCCCATGGCATCCACGAGGACGTCGACCCGTATGCGGTGCCGAATCTCCGGGTCCGGGCGGAGGAAGACACAGAGCAGATCGCGGCGGGTCACGATGCCCACCAGCCGTTCCTCCTCGTCGACCACGGGAAGGCGTTCCACCCCGCGGCGCACCATCAGCCGGGCGGCGTCCGCCACCGGCTCCTCGGCGTGCACCGTGACGGCCGGTACCGTCATCAGATCCCGGGCGACGAGGGCCCGGCGGGCCAGGAGATCGCTCTCGGAGACGACTCCGACCACATGATCGTCCTCGTCCACGACGGGCAGCCCGCTGATGCCGTGCTCGGCGAGCAGCTTCGCCAGCTCCTTGAACGACGTGTCCGGGAGGGCCGTGACCACGTCGTCGGTCATCAGGCCACCGACCTTCTGGTGCTTCATCGCGTGCCTCCCGCTCCGGCCGTCGACGGTGGACCAACCCCCGTGTCACCACCGTCCACCGCCCGGCGGGCGTCCGCGAGGGGCCGAACGGTCCACCGTCGGGCCCGACCGGGCCTCGGCCGGGTGCCTCGCCGCCACCGAGGGGACCTTTGGCCCCACCTGTTTCCCCAGGAGGCCCTCCGGCCTCCCAGGGGGCAGGTGCGAGAGTGGAAGCAGCGCTCATGGACCCGACGAGGAGGAACCATGGCCGGAACGACGGGCCCGGGCCCTCAGGGCCTCGGAAGGGTCGCCGTCGGTGTCGACGGTTCACCGTCCGCGCAGGCGGCGGCGATGTGGGCCGCGGATGAGGCGGCGCTGCGAGGCTCCGGACTCTCCGTGGTCCACGCGACGGACACGGACGCGCCGGCTCGCCTCCTCGTCCCCGCGGACATCGACCGGAGCCGACGGACCGGCCAGGAGATCCTCGACCGCACCGCCGACGCCGTCACCACGCGCCATCCCGACCTGCCGCTCGTCAAGGAACTCGGCAGGGGCTCGCCTGCCGACAGCCTGCGCCACGCCGCCGCACTGAGCGGCACGATCGTGGTCGGACACCGGGGCCTCGGCGGATTCTCCTCACTCATGCTCGGATCGGTCGGCCTCCGTGTCGCGGCCACCGCGACCACACCGGTGGTCGTGGTGCGCGGGCCCGCGGAGTCCGCCGAGCCCGGAGCCGTACTGACAGGGGTCCGGGACGACGCCGACCTCGGCTGCGCCCGGGCGGCGGCCCGCGAAGCCCTGCTCCGAAAGGTGCCCCTGCGGCTCCTGCACGTGTGGAACACGGCCTCTCACCCCGGTACACGGCTGTTGCCGCGCAACGGCGCCCGAGGGAACGCTCAGGAACACGTGCGCGCGCTGACCGATGTCGCCGATCGCCTCCGGGGCGAGTTCCCCGCGCTGACGATCGACATCGAGGGCGACAGGAACACCAGCGTGCCCGGAGCGCTCGTCGAAGCGTCCGGTCAGGCCGACCTCGTCGTCGTCGGCGGCCGACGGGCCCCCGGGTACCTCGGACCGACGCTGGGCCGGACCACGCTCACCCTGCTGCAACACGCCCACTGCCCGGTGATGCTCATCCCCCGGCACGGACCCGGACACGGGACCTCGTGACCGGCACCACGGAGGACCGGCCGCCGCGTGCGCTCGACTTGATCTGCTTGAGCACGTAGCCCGCCGCCCCCGCCGTGATCGCGTCCAGGAGCGCGTCCTCGTCGTCGAACGAGGTCGGCATCAGGCACGCCGGACCGGGCATCCGCGCGCGCAGTTCCCGGCACACGCCGATCCCGTCGCCGTCGGGCAGCCGTACGTCGAGGACGGCGACGTCCGGCCGCAGAGCGGGCCCCCTGGCCAAGGCCTGGTCGGCCGTGGCCGCCTCACCGACCACCTGCATGTCGGGCTCGTCGTCGATCAGATCGCGCAGGCTCCGCCGGACGACCTCGTGATCGTCCACGAGGAAGACCCGCGTGGGTGCGTCGCTTGCCGGCAGATCGGTCATGGCGATCCCTGTGGTCGATGGGCCCGTACAAGCCCTCACAAAGATTGTCTGTCCTCGGTCGCCCCGGCGCGAACGAGCCACGGACGAGACACGGACGAGCCACGGACGAGCCACAGACCAAGGGGCCGTTCCGGAGAGATCCGGAACGGCCCCGTCGAGCTGCTTACTTGGACTGCGTGGAGAGGCTCACTCCGCTGAAGTCCTGCGCGGCGGCGAGGCTGAAGTAGACCCAGCCGGACGGCGGGTTGTCGATCGTCAGGGTCTCGTTGTTGCCGGCGTTCGTGGACTTCGACTGGTAGCTGCCGGTGGTGGCCCAGCTGCCGCCGCCGTAGTACAGGTCGGCGTTGCCGGTGCCGCCGCTGCTGGTGATGGTCAGCTGCTTGGTGCCGGCCGGCAGGTACACGAAGTGGTAGCTGTAGTTGCCGGTGGCGGCAGCGAGGTTGTCCCGGCGGCAGTTCTTGTCGAACTGACGGGGGTCGCTGATGGTGCAGAGCGGGGTGGTCGGGGCGACGACCGAGGCCTCCGGCAGGGGGCCGCAGTCGGCGGTCGCGCAGGTGGTGGCCAGCCAGGTGGCGAAGCCGGCGTCGTAGCTGGTGCCGATGGTCTGCTTCAGGAAGGTGCGGGCACCGTTCCAGTCACCCGTGCGGTACTTGTTGAGGACCGTCTCCATGTCGGCGGGGTGCGCCTGGAGCATGTAGCGGACCGCGAGCCAGCCCCAGCGGTAGACGCGGTTCGAGTTGACCTCGGGGTCCTCGTCCTGGCCGTACACGGTGTCGAACAGGTCGCTCAGCTTGTACGTGTTCTTGCCGGCCTCGGCGATCGCGTCGGCGTTGCGCTCGTTGCGGTAGCCGTACGAGATGTTCTCGGCGATGCCCTCGACCCACCAGATGGTCGGCGTGACGATGCCGGCCTCGAAGTCGCCGTACATGTTGTAGCGGCCGTCGAGGTAGTGGGTGTACTCGTGGTTGAGGTTCCAGATCTGGAAGTCCGGGCGCAGCCAGTGGGCCTCGTGGGCGATGAAGCGGGCCTGGTTGCCGGGGACGGCCGGGTTGCCCTCCTCGTACATGCCGCCGTTGTCGACGTCGATGTTGTAGATCGCCCAGGCGTACAGCGAGTAGTTGGTGTAGTCGTCGAAGACGACGACCTCGAGGTTGGTGTTCACGTCACCGGGGATCGCGCCCTTGTCGCCGATGACCCGGTGGAAGTAGGCGTCCTGGTTGATCAGGCTGGTGCAGGTGCTCGCCAGCTGGTCCGGGGACACGTCCTGGGCGCGGATCTTCAGGCCCGCGTTGCAGGTGTGCTGGATCGGCAGGATCACCGGGAGCACGCGGTCGCCGAGGTCGCAGATGGCGTAGGCCGCGCAGTTGCCGCGGTCGTACTGGCGCGTGTACCAGCCCAGGTTCATGGTGATCGGCGCGGTGGGGCCGACGTTCGGGTAGCGGTTGATCAGGTCCTTCAGCAGCGGCCGGACCCGGTCCTTGAGCTCGGGGATGTCGAGGGCGTAGCCGAGGTAGCGGCCGACGTTGCTGACGACGTCCAGGCGGTTGAGCTGCGCGCCGTTGCGCGTGATGAAGCCGGCCCAGGTGTCGAGGATGGCGGGGTCGGCCTTGAGGGCGGCCCGCCAGCCGCGGTCGTCGTTCTTGGCCTTGAAGCCGTTCTCGACGACCCACTCGACGTGCTGCATCGAGAGGTTCATCTGGCTCGGCCAGGTGCCGTCGTAGCTGCCGAGCAGCCACTTGACGACGCCGGCGTAGCGGCCGGCGGCGTGGGTGCTGTCGATCAGCGTGACGACCTCGTTGAGGATCTCGCCGTTGGCGTCGGTGACGTCCTTGCTGCGCGGGGCGGCGAAGAACGCGTCCAGCGCGCCGCGGGCCGCGGTGTCCAGCGCCGTGCCGTAGTCGCCGACGACGTCCGCGTGGTTGTCCTGCACGTAGTAGCCGGCGCGCAGGAACAGCACCAGCTGGCCGATGTCGGCGTTGTTGTTGCCCGCGTACGTGGCGGAGGCGTCGCGCAGCGCGTTGGCGACGGTCACCATCTGGGGCTCGCGGAAGGCCTTGCGCGCGTCCTCGCCGGTGAGGTTGAACAGCGGGTAGGTACAGGTGATCTGGGGGAGCGCCTTGAGCTGCTGGACCAGCGCGCTGCCCGTGGCGTTGATGACGCCGGAGAGGTCGCCGCACTCGTCCGCGGCGAGGGCCGAGGACAGCCTGCCGGTCTTGTCGGTCTTGCCCGTCTTGGCGGACTTGACGGCCGGGGCGGGTGCCGGCGAGGTCTCCTCGGCGCTGTCCTGCGAGGAGATCCGGAAGCGGGAGCCGTTGCTCATCGCGTCGGGCGACTTGGGGACCGGGATCGACCGCGGTGCCGAGTCCGCGTATCCCTGGGCCTGCGACGGGGCCGGGGCCGTGGCGCCGACGGAGGCGGCCTGGCTCTGTGCCGTGAACAGGCCGAGGGTGAGGAAGACGGCCGCGCCGAGTGCAGGAAGTCTGCGCGCGTTGGCCTTCGATATCCGGAAGGGATGCATCTGTGGGGGCCTCCGGGGCCGTTGTGGCCGCGTGCTGGGACACGAGGCGACTGATGTGTGACGTGTAAAATTTCACATGTCGCATCGCACTGGAAGTCTTTCGGACACATTGGCCGGCTTCCGCAACTGAAACGTTGTCAACTCGGCGAGCCGGAAGCCGCGTCCCCCTCCCCTCCCTCGGCCGTTCTCGACGCCCACGCGTTGGACACGGTCTGGACGCTCGCCCGGTTGTCTGATCGGCTCGGCACGAACACTTCCGGACCGTGCGGGATCCGGAGCCGAGGAAAGCGGGACACAGCGGTGAACGTGAACGAACACATCGAGGCCGTCTACGCGGAGGTCTGCCGACGCAACCCCGGAGAGGTCGAGTTCCACCAGGCGGCGACCGAGGTGCTGGAGTCCCTCGGTCCCGCCCTGGAACGGCATCCCGAGTACGCCGAGACGGGAATCCTGGAAAGGCTGGTCGAGCCCGAGCGGCAGCTGCTCTTCCGGGTCCCCTGGGTCGACGACCAGGGTGCGGTGCGGGTCAACCGGGGCTTCCGGGTGGAGTTCAACAGCGCCCTCGGCCCGTACAAGGGAGGCCTGCGGTTCCACCCCAGCGTCAACCTCGGCATCGTGAAGTTCCTCGGCTTCGAGCAGATCTTCAAGAACGCGCTGACCGGGATGGCGATCGGCGGCGGCAAGGGCGGGGCCGACTTCGATCCCAAGGGCCGCTCCGACGGCGAGATCATGCGTTTCTGTCAGTCCTTCATGACCGAGCTCTACCGTCACCTGGGCGAGCACACCGACGTGCCCGCCGGCGACATCGGTGTGGGCGGTCGTGAGATCGGCTACCTCTTCGGCCAGTACAAGCGGATCACCAACCGCTACGAGTCCGGCGTGCTCACCGGCAAGCCGGTCGGCTGGGGCGGCTCCCACGTCCGTACCGAGGCGACGGGCTACGGCGCGGTGTACTTCGCCGAGGAGATGCTCGCCACCCGCGGCGCCGCCTTCGACGGGCGCCGGGTGGTGGTCTCCGGATCCGGGAACGTGGCCGTGTACGCCGCGGAGAAGGTGCACGCCCTGGGCGGCCGCGTGGTGGCCTGCAGCGACTCCTCCGGATACCTCGTCGACGAGGACGGCATCGACCTGGACCTCCTGAAGGACATCAAGGAAGTGCGCCGGGCCCGGATCTCGGCCTACGCGGAGGCGAAGCCGACCGCGCGCTTCTCGGCCCGCGGCACGGTGTACGACGTCCCCTGCGACATCGCCCTGCCCTGCGCGACCCAGAACGAACTGGGTACCGACGATGCCGTCGCCCTGGTCAAGCACGGAGTCCTCGCGGTCGCCGAGGGCGCGAACATGCCCTGCACCCCCGAGGCGGTGAAGGTGTTCCGCGAGGCGGGGGTCCTCTTCGGCCCCGGCAAGGCCGCCAACGCCGGCGGGGTGGCCACCTCGGCGCTGGAGATGCAGCAGAACGCGGCCCGCGACAGCTGGTCCTTCGAGCAGACCGAGGCCCGGCTCGCCGCGGTCATGCGCGGCGTCCACGCCGAGTGCCGCGCCACCGCCGAGTCGTACGGCGGCCGCCCGGACGACTACGTGCTCGGCGCCAACGTGGCGGGCTTCCTGCGGGTGGCGGAGGCCATGGCGGCGCAGGGCGTCATCTGACCGGCCCCGCCCTGGGCTTCATCCGCACGGCCCCGCCGGGATGCCCCCCGGTCCGGTAGTGGGCAGGCTGGTGCCTCCGGACCGGCTCGTCGCCGACACGGCAGGGAGAGGACCCCATGGGCGGAACACGTGTGACGGGCGGCTCCGCCGGGGGTGGGGCGGCGCGACTCCTCGCACGTCTGGCGGTGCTCGCGGCGATCGGTTCGCTGGTCGCGCTCGTGCTCGCGGTGGGGGAGGGCGGTCTCGAGGTCATCGGAGCCGGACTCCTCGGCGTCGTCCTCTGCGCCGTCGGCGTGTGGTGGTTCGTGGCGCACCGCGGCGCGGTACGGCTGCTCGGCGCGGTCCTCGCGGTCGCGGCACCCGTCGGCGTCCTGGTGCTGTTCGCGTACGACGGACTGTGGCTGACGGCCCTGGTCCTGGCCCTGTGCTGGGGTGTGGCGCTGGCCTGCGCCCGCGCGGCGCTGCGCAGGTCACGGCCGGAGCGGTCGGTGCGGACGGTCGCCGCGGCCCGGCCGAGGCGACCGGTCCTGATCATGAACCCGAAGTCCGGGGGCGGGAAGGTCGGCCGCTTCGGTCTCGTCGAGCGGGCGGAGGAGCTCGGCGCGCGGGTGATCCTGCTCGACCCGTCCGCCCCCGCCGACGTCGCCGGGCTGGCCCGCGGGGCCGTGGCCGAGGGCGCGGACCTGCTCGGAGTCGCGGGCGGCGACGGCACCCAGGCGCTCGTCGCGGCGGTCGCCGCCGAGCACGACCTGCCGTTCCTCGTGGTCTCCGCCGGCACCCGCAACCACTTCGCCATGGACCTGGGCCTCGACCGCACCGACCCCTCGCGCTGTCTCGACGCGCTGACCGACGGCGAGGAGCTCCGGGTCGACCTCGGCGACGTCGCCGGCCGGGCCTTCGTCAACACCGTCTCCTTCGGGGTGTACGCCGACGTCGTGCAACGGCCCGAGTACCGCGACGCCAAGGCGGGCACGGCGCTGACCCTCATGCCGGACCTGCTGCTCGGCGAAGGGGTGCAGCGGCTCGACGTGCGGGCCGACGACACCTCCCTCTCCTCCCAGCAGGCCCTCCTCGTCAGCAACAACCCGTACGTCTCACCCGACGAGTTCAGCGGCGGCGGCCGCCGGCCCCGGCTCGACAGCGGCGAGCTGGGCGTGATCGGGATCCGGGTGGAGGACGCCGCGCAGGCCGCCGACCTGGCGGTGCGGGGCTCGCAGTCCACCGGACTCACCGTCACGACCGCACCCCGCGTCGAGGTGACCGCCGACGCGGCCGAGATCCCCGTGGCGGTCGACGGCGAGGCGCTGCGGCTGCCCACCCCGGTCGTCTGCACGCTGCGCGCGGGCGCGCTGCGGGTCCTGGTGCCGCGCGACCGCCCGGGCGTCGCCCTCCCCACGCCGCCGGTGCGGTGGCGACGGATCCTCGACCTCGCGTTCGGCCGCACCGGGTGAACTCCCACCGGCCCGCGCGGCCTCCCGGGCGGAGTCCCGCGCGGCTTCCCGGATGGAGTGCGTGAGAGCGCCGTCAGGAACCCGAGGGCGCCCGCCACGGCCACGGCCGAGGAGAGCTCGGCGCCGCAGCGGGCCTCCGCCGGAGCGCCGCCCCGACACCCACCGCCGCTGCCGCCGCCCCGTACGCGACGGTCGCCGATCCGTAGCCCACCAAGGGGCCCGCGAGGTAGGCGACCGCCCCCGCGAGGGCGACACCCAGCCACTCCCACCGGCCGTCCAGGGCGACCAGGGCGACGACCAGCAGGGCGTACCAGGAGTAGCCGGGGGTGAGGAGCAGGAAGGCCGATCCGGTGGTCACCAGGGCCCCGCTCCAGGGCCGTTCGGGATCGCCGTACCACCACACGGCCACGGCGACCGCCGCCAGTGCGAGCACCAGGGCCGGCGGGGCCCACGCGTCCGGGAGGACGAGCCTGAGCAGGGCGTACCGACCGCCCGTGGAGGCGTCGTCGTACCCCTCCTCCCGGGCGTATCCGCCCAGGTAGCCGAGGACGGAGGCGTCGGACAGCAGGACGTACGGCAGGTACAGCAGCAGGACGGTCACCACCGTCGGCACCAGCACCGTCAGGGCCGTCCGCGGCCTCCGCAGGCCGGACAGCGCGCCCGGCAACAGGACCACGGGCAGCAGTTTCGCCGCGACGGCGAGACCGAGGAGGACGCCGCCGGCGGCGCGGCGGCGGGCGACGACGGCGAGGGCGGCGACCGAGAACAGGACGGCGAGGACGTCGACATGGGCGTTGTCGACGGCCTCCACGGGGACGGCCGGGCACCAGGCCCAGAGGGCCGCCCGCCGGGGATCGCCCCGGCGGCGCAGGACGACGACCAGCAGGCCGGTCACCGCGAGGGACAGGACGGCGGCGCCGCTCTGGAACGCCTTGTGCCGGGCGTCGGCCGGGGACAGGACGTGCACCAGGAAGAACCAGCCCTCGGCGGCCGGCGGGTAGATCGTGTGCACGGTGGGCCGGTTGATCCGCGTGCATCCGCCGTCCGGCAGCGGGGAGACGTCGAGGTCGTGCGCGCAGACGGCCGGCCCGGGGAAGAGCCAGGAGTCGCGCAGCTCCGCCAGTGCCGGGTCGGCGGGTGCGTGGTCGTACGGCGAGATCCCGGCCGCCTGCACCCTGCCGTCCCACGCGTACCGGTAGGAGTCCGTGCTCGTACGCGGTGCGGCGACCAGGCCCGTGGCGGTGACGGCGACCGCTCCCGCGAGGACCAGGGGGACGACCGCCCGGGCCGGGACGCGGCGCAGGGCGACCGCGGCCGCGGCGAACAGGGCCCAGCAGCCCGCGTACCCGGCCAGGAAACGGGCCCCGGGCGTGTCCCCGCGGAGCAGGAGGACCAGCGCGGCGGTCAGGGCCGTGAGGAGGAGCGCGGTGACGACGAGCGGGCGGGCACGGGCGATCATGGGCGCAGCCTGGCACCGGAGTCCCAGGACCGGGTGCCGACCCGTCGGGGCGTTCGTGTTTCGTAAGGTGTCGGACAGCCCGCGCGACCGCTCGCGGCGGTGTCATGGACGGCATGACCTCCCGTATGCCCAAGCTCCCGCGTTCCGTGCTGCCCGCCCTCCGGCTGCCGGCCCTCCGGCTGCCCGCCGTCCGGCCGCCCGCCTTCACCGGCCGTCTGCACGACGCGAGAACGGCGACCTCGGTCGGCCGCTGGCTCGGTGCCGCCTTCGCCGTCTGCTTCGTGACCGGCATCGTCAGCCACTACCTGCAACACCCGCCGGACCGGCTCGCCGACCACCTGCCCACCCGGCCCGTGTGGGGCTACCGGCTCACGCAGGGGCTGCACGTCGCCACCGGTCTCGCGGCGATCGTGCTGCTCCTGGTCAAACTGTGGGCGGTGTACCCACGGCTCTTCGTCTGGCCGCCGGTGCGGTCCGTGCGGCACGCGCTGGAGCGGCTGTCCGTCGCGGTCCTGGTGGCCTCCGCCCTGTTCCAGGTGTTCACCGGGCTGCTCAACATCGCCGAGTGGTATCCGTGGCCGTTCTCCTTCGTACCGGTGCACTTCGCCGTGGCGTGGATCGCCACGGGCTCGATCCTGCTGCACATTGCGGTCAAGGCGCCCGAGATCAGGGCGCACTGGGGAAGGCGCTCGGAAGGGACGCTCGCCCTGCCCGCCGAGGACGCCGTCGACCGCCGCTCCCTCCTCCTCGGCACGGGCGCCGCGGTCGGCCTCGTCACGCTGACGACGGTGGGCCAGTCCTTCACCCCGCTCAAGCGCGTCGACCTGCTCGCCCCCCGGCACCCGGACCACGGCCCGCAAGGGCTGCCGGTGAACAGGACCGCCGCCGCAGCCGGCGTCTCGGAGCGGGGACTGCGGGCCTGGCGGCTCCAGGTCACCGGACCCCGCCCGTACGCGCTCACCCTGGAGCAACTGCGCGGGCTGCCGCAGCGACGGGTCCGGCTGCCGATCGCCTGCGTCGAGGGCTGGAGCGTCGACGCCCACTGGGAAGGGGTACGCGTGCGGGATCTCGTGGAGGCGGCGGGCGGACGGCCGGGCCGGGACGCCGTACGGGTCACCTCCCTGGAGGTGAGCGGCGCCTACCGGGTCATGGAGATGGGCGCGGGGTACGTGGAGGATCCGCTCACCCTCGTCGCCCTCGCCCTCAACGGGCAGGCCCTCTCGCTCGACCACGGCTTCCCGGCCCGGATCATCGCACCCGACCGGCCCGGGGTGCTCCAGACCAAGTGGGTCCACCGCCTGGAGGTGCTGTGAGGACGACGGACGTGGTGCGGTACGCGGCCGGTGCCGTCGGCGTCGCCCTCATCGGCGTCGGCGCGTGGCTCGTGGCGGCCGAGCCCGACCCGGCGGGCGTCCTGGTGTGGCTCGCCGGGGCGCTGGTCCTGCACGACGGGATCCTCGCGCCGCTGGTCCTCGCCGCGGGGCTGCTGCTCGTCGGGCGCCCCGACCGGGGCGTGCTGCGCGGGGCGCTGATCGTGGCGGGGAGCCTGGTGCTGATCACCCTGCCGCTGCTGATGCGGCCCGGCGACCCGCCCAACCCCTCCGCCCTTCCGCTGCCGTACGCGCGGAACCTCGCGATCGTCCTCGCCGCGGTGGCCGCGGCGACGGCGGCGGGGATGCTCCTGAGGCGGTGGCGGGCCCGTCCTCAGCCGAGCGCGGAGGACGACTGACGGGTGAGGGCCGCGAAGTGACGGCCGAGCAGGTCCCACCGCTCGGACACCGTCCAGCCCGCGGCGGCCGCGTGGGCACCCAGCGCGCGCATCCCGACCCGGGCCCACGGGAACGGCTCGCCCCGCCCGCCCCGGCCGTCGTCGACCCGTACCTCGCAGCGCTCGTCGACGTCCGCGGGCGCGCATTCGGCGATGACCTGGCCGGCGAGGGACACGCTCCGGCGCAGTCGGCGCAGCAGCGCGGCGGGATCACCGCCGATCCCGATGTTGCCGTCGATCAGGAGGGCCGTGTCCCAACGCCCCTCGCCGGGCAGGGGGTCGAAGACGGAGCGGCACAGGGCCGTACCGCCGAGCCGGAGGGTACGGGCGACCGCGTCCGGACTCACGTCGATGCCCAGAGCGCGGCGCCCTTCGGCGGCGAGGGCGGCGACGAGCCGCCCCGGACCGCAGCCGATGTCGAGGACGGTGCCGGGGCAGCGGTCCAGGACGGACAGGTCGGCCCGGTCGGGCGCCTCGCACCAGCGCTCGACCTCCAGCGGCAGCAGCCAACCGTCGTCACGGCGCAGGAACAGCGGGCCCCGCCCGGTGCGCAGGGCGTCGGCGTACGGGTCGGCGCGCCAGGCCGTCGTCGCGGTCACGCGCCGGCTCCCGCCGTCGTCGCGGTCAGCTTGTTCGCTTCCGCCGTCGTCGTGGTCACCTTGTTCGCTCCGGCCGTCGTTGCGG
This sequence comes from Streptomyces sp. NPDC056169, assembly GCF_042268445.1. NCBI lineage: Bacteria > Bacillati > Actinomycetota > Actinomycetes > Kitasatosporales > Streptomycetaceae > Streptomyces > Streptomyces sp. NPDC056169. Next base: position 205,157 of record NZ_JBHJUO010000018.1, read on the forward strand.
TCAGCGCGGAGTGCCGGGCGGCGAAGCGGGTGCCGGGCGACTCGGCGGCCACGAGGCGCGCGTCCTCGGCGGTGTCCACGTCCCGGAGGACGGGCAGGCCGCCGATGCGCAGCCCGGCCGCGCGCAGCCGCCGGTACTGGACGGCGCCGGTGTCGGGCGCCGACATGGGGACGCCGAGCAGGAGGGCGGGTGACGGGGAGGCGAGGCCGAGGGCCCAGAAGCCGCCGTCCACGGCCGGGCCGAACCAGGCGTCGTGCGCCTCCCAGCACAGCGCGGGAGCGAGGACGTCCGGTGTCACCTGAGGGGTGTCCATGCCGATGAGCAGGGCCGGCCCCGTACAGGCGGCGAACGCGGCGGCGAGCCGTACGTCGAGTCCCCCCGCCACCTGGGGGAGGACCTCGAAGCCCGACGGGAGCCAGGGCCCGGGCTCCCCGTCGAGTACCAGCACGTGCCGCTCCGCCGGGACGCGCGCGGCGGCGGCCAGGGTGTCGGCGAGGGCCGCCTCGGCGAGGGAAGCGGCCTCCTCGGGGGTGAACGGCGGCGTGAGGCGGGTCTTGACCCGCCCGGGGAGCGGCTGTTTGGCGATGACGAGGAGCGTGGTCACGGGCGGCCACCGCCGCTCGTCGCCGGCTCGTCGAGCACCCGGCGCATGTCGTGCACGGCCTGCCACGTGCCCTTCCAGGTGCCGGTGACCTTGGACCGGCCCGTCCGGGGGAGGTACGGCACGTCGACCTCGCGCACCCGCCAGCCCGCGTCCGCCGCCCGGACGACCATCTGGAGCGGGTAGCCGCTGCGCCGGTCCGACAGCTCAAGGGACAGCAGCGCCTCGCGGCGGGCCACTCGCATCGGTCCGAGATCGCGCAGCCGCAGCCCCGTCCGTCTGCGCAGCAGCCGGGACAGCGCCAGGTTCCCGGCCCGGGCCCGTACCGGCCAGACACCTCGACCGGTCGGGCGGCGGCGGCCCAGGACGAGATCCGCGGAGCCCTCGGACACCGTGCGCAGGAGTCCGGGGAGCAGGCCGGGGTCCAGGGACGCGTCGCAGTCGCAGAAGCAGACGAACTCGGCGTCGGCGGCCGCCAGTCCGGCATGGCAGGCGGCGCCGAAGCCGCGCCGGGGCTCGTGCACGACGGTGGCACCGAGGCCGGCCGCGATGGCGGCCGAGCCGTCGGAGGAGCCGTTGTCGACGACGATCGCCCGCCATCCGGAGGGGATGCGCGCCAGGACCCAGGGCAGGGCCTCGGCCTCGTCGAGACAGGGAAGGACGACATCTACGTTCAGGGAGGTCACGGCTCTCACCGTAGGAATCACGGGGCGGTTCGGGGCGGTGAAAGTCCTTACGAAACGCGGACGCCGTACGACGTCCGCCCGGCCGGCCGTGCCTGCCGCGCGGTGCGGATGCGAGGCTGTACGGCATGAGCGAGCGCAGCGCCGCCGGGAACGGGGGCCGGATCCTGGTGGTGGACGACGACCCGACGGTCGCCGAGGTCGTCACCGGATACCTGGAAAGGGCGGGCTTCGCCGTCGAGCACGCGGCCGACGGCTTCGACGCCGTGCGGCGCAGCGGCGAGCGACGGCCCGACCTCGTCGTGCTCGATCTGATGCTGCCGGGCCTCGACGGTCTGGAGGTGTGCAGGCGGCTGCGGGCCGCCGGGCCCGTACCGGTGATCATGCTGACGGCACGCGGTGACGAGGAGGACCGGATCACGGGGCTCGAAGTGGGCGCGGACGACTACGTCACGAAGCCGTTCAGCCCGCGCGAGCTCGTCCTGCGCGTCGAGTCCGTCCTCCGTCGAGGCCGCGCGGCGGCGACGACCGCGCCAAGGGGCGCGCTGCGCGCCGGCGACCTGGCCGTCGACCCCGGGACCCGCAGGGCCGTCAGGGCGGGCGGCGAACTCGCCCTCACCCTGCGCGAGTTCGACCTCCTGGCGTACTTCATGGAGCACCCGGGCGCGGCGCACAGCCGGGAGGCGCTGATGCGACAGGTGTGGGGCTGGGACTTCGGAGACCTCTCCACCGTCACGGTCCACGTCCGCCGCCTCCGCGCCAAGATCGAGGACGACCCGGCCCGGCCGACCCTGATCCAGACGGTGTGGGGCGTCGGCTACCGCTTCGAACCGGAATCCGCGAACGGCGCCACGCCATGAAGGACGCGACGGTAAAGGGCGCAACGCCATGAAGGACACCACGGGATGAAGGACGTCACGCCATGAAGGACGTCCTGCTCATCGCCGCGTTCGCCCTCGCGGGAGCCGTCTGCGCCGGGCTGGCCGGGGCGCTCGTGCTCCGCCTCGTGCGCCACCGCTCGGTCGCGGTCTCGCTGACGGTCGTCGCCGCCGTGACCGTCACGGCCATGCTCGCCGGAACGCTTGCCGTCGCCCGTGCCATGTTCCTCTCCCCGCACGACCTGTGGGTGGTGACCGTCGTCGTCGCGATGGCCGCCCTGGTGTCCCTGGGCACCGCCCTCGTCCTGGGCCGGTGGGTCGTCGCCCGCAGCCGTGCGCTCGCCCGCGCCACGCGCGCGTTCGGCGACGGGGGCAGCTTCTCGGCGCCCGACGGGGCGGCCACCGCCGAACTCGCCGCGCTCACCCGGGAACTGGCCGCCACCAGCGCCAAGCTCGATGCCTCCCGCCGCCGTGAGCGTTCCCTGGAGGCGTCCCGCCGGGAGCTCGTCGCCTGGATCTCCCACGACCTGCGCACCCCGCTCGCCGGGCTGCGGGCCATGGCGGAGGCCTTGGAGGACGGCATCGCCGCGGACCCCGCCCGCTACCACCGCCAGATCCGTACCGAGGTCGAACGCCTCACCACCATGGTCGCCGACCTCTTCGAGCTCTCCCGCATCCACGCCGGCGCGCTGATCCTCAGCCCCAGCCGCATGTCCGTGTACGACCTGGTCGGCGACGCGCTGAGCGGCGCCGATCCGCTCGCCCGCGCTCACGGGGTCCGGCTGGTGGGGGAGGAGGTCGACGCCGTTCCCGTCGACGTGGACGGCAAGGAGATGACCCGCGTGCTCGCCAACCTCCTGGTCAACGCCATTCGTCACACCCCCGCCGACGGCACCGTGGCGGTGGCCGCCGAACGCCGGGACGGTGTCGTCGTCGTGTCCGTCACCGACGGCTGCGGCGGCATCTCCGACGAGGACCTGCCCCGCGTCTTCGACACCGGCTGGCGCGGCACCGAGGCCCGTACCCCGCCCGCCGGCGCCGGCCTGGGCCTCGCCATCGTCCGGGGCATCGTCGAGGCCCACGCGGGCCGCGCCGCCGTGCGCAACGTGCCGGGTGGCTGCCGCTTCGAGGTCACGCTGCCCGCCGCGGCGGGCTGAGAACAACTCCCGTACGGGACGCCGAGCCGAGCGGCAACGGCCACCGGACGGTGCCGTCGAGCCGAGCGGCGACGGCTACCGGACCACGGCCGCCGAGGCCCGTTGTCCGGCGCGGGCGAACTCCGTCATCCCCTCGCCGAAGCCGACCTCGGGACGCCAGCCGAGCTCCCGCCGCAGCCGCGACGAGTCGGCCGTGATGTGCCGTACGTCGCCGAGCCGGAACTCCCCGGTCACCACCGGCTCCGGGCCGCCGTGCGCCAGGGCCAGCGCCGTCGCCATCTCTCCCACGGTGTGGGGGTCCCCGCTGCCGGTGTTGTACGGGGTGAGGGCGCCGACGGGCAGCTCCGCGGTGGCCTCCAGCGTGAGTACGTTGGCCGCCGCCACGTCCTGTACGTGGACGAAGTCCCGGCGCTGGCCGCCGTCCTCGAAGACGCGGGGCGCCTCGCCGCGGGCGAGCGCGGAGCGGAAGAAGGAGGCGACGCCCGCGTAGGGCGTGTCCCGGGGCATCCCCGGGCCGTACACGTTGTGATAGCGCAGGGACACGGCCGTTCCCCCGACGGTCCGGGCCCAGGCGGCGGCCAGGTGCTCCTGGGCGAGCTTCGTCGTGGCGTACACGTTCCGGGGGTCGGCCGGTGCGTCCTCGCCGACCAGCCCGGGGCGCAGGGCGCACCCGCAGTCGGGGCAGTACGGCTCGAAGCGCGCCGCCGCCAGGTCCTCGGGGCGGCGGGCCGCGGGCCTGACCGGGCCGTGGCGGGGGCACTCGTACCGGCCCTCGCCGTACACGACCATCGATCCCGCGAGGACGAGCCGCCGCACCCCGGTCTCCGCCATGGCGGCGAGGAGGACGGCCGTGCCCAGGTCGTTGCAGCTCACGTACGCGGGGGCGTCGGCGAAGTCCTTGCCGAGACCGACCATGGCGGCCTGGTGGCAGACCGCGTCCACACCGCGCAGCGCCTCCCGGACCCCGGCGGCGTCCCGGACGTCCGTACGGAGGAACTCCGCGTTCGGCGGCTCGGGCAGGGACGGGTGGGCGCTGGGCAGCAGCGCGTCCAGGACGACCGGCTCGTGGCCCGCCCTTGCCAGCGCCGTGACGATGTGCGAGCCGATGAAACCGGCTCCTCCGGTGACGAGTACACGCATGCCGAGCACGCTACGGACCGCTGCCCCGCCGCGGGGCGGCACGCGCCGGGACGTAAGACTTCCGTCATGGGGCCGGATCTGCGCGTATCCGGCCACCCGTTCCTTTGGCCGGACCGTCCGACGGTCCGGCTAAAGGAGCGGGCGGCCGTCGTAGACCGAGAGGGACGAGTGCGCGGCGGGTCCTCCGTCGGATCCCGCCGGGGGAGTCGTGCGGCTGCCCAGCATGACGGTGAGTATCAGGGCAAGCAGGGCGATGACGGCCAGTACCGCTGCCGCCACGACCCGTGGACTGCGTTTCGAGGTCCGGCCGCCGCCCGCGGAGGCCTCGGGCACCTCGGGTCCGCGGGGGGTGTGGGGTACGGGGGGCACGTGCGGGAACTGCTTGTTCAGCGCGTCGATCCGGGTGGCGAGGGCGGGGTCGTCGTGAGTGAGGCGGCGCTCGATCGCGTCGAGAATCCGCTGGTCATCGGTGGAATAGCTCATGGTGACCGCCCTGGTGCCGACCGGAGCAAGCGGACGAACCCGTACGGGGGACGTCCCTCCTCCTCCCAGTCTGCGCGCCTTGCCCGGTGATCACAGAAGGGCCGGCCCGGGTGCGGGCCGGCCCCTCGTCGGTGTCCGGGGAGCGGGTGCGGGGGCTCGGAAGCCCCGGCGCGGGGCTAGAAGCCCTTCACCACCCAGTCCTGGACCTCAGGAGTGGGGCTGCCCTGGGTCCACAGGGTCAGCCAGACGCCGTTGCCGAAGGAGTTGCCCTTCGGCGTGATGGCCTTGCCGTAGGCGTTGACGGCACTGCCGTCGGCCGACGGGGAGAACCGCTGGACGTCGCTGGAGGGGTTGCACGTCCACAGGGTCAGCAGCGCGCCGTTGGTGTTCGCGCCGTTCGCCTCGGGGGTGATGCACTTGCCGCTCGCCTTGTGGACGATCAGGCCGTTCTCGTACTTCCAGCGCTGGGCGTCCGCTCCCGTGCAGGTCCACACCGTGATCGGGGTGCCGTTGGCGGTGCCGTTGCCCTGGGGCGTCGCGCAGACGGAGCCCGCCTGGTGGTAGTTGGTGAGCCAGCTCCAGCCGTCGACGGGCTTGCCGGCGTCGGGCTCGATGTTGAAGACGACCCTGCGCGGTCCGCTGGAGTCCACCAGTGCCTCGTTGGCGCCCCAGAGCCGCTTGGCGAGGGGGTCCCAGGAGAGGCCCTGGGTCAGCTGCGGCGCCTGGGTGAGGACGTGCGGCGCCTCGCCGGGCTTGGCCACGTGGATGCAGGAGTAGAGCTCGGTGCCGCCCGGCCAGTAGGTCGGGCAGGTGCCGCTCATGTAGTAGTTGGTGCCGTCCGTGGCCGTGCCCTGGATGCCCCACACGGGAGAGGTGTAGCCCGTGGTCTCCGAGGCCACCGTGGTGGGAAGGCCGGTGCCGAGGGCCGACAGGGGCCAGCGGACGATGCGGGCACCCGCGCCGCTCCGGTTCTCCACCGAGACCAGGGCCGGCGTCGTGCCGGAACGGTCGACGCTCAGGCTGCTCAGGCACAGCTCCTGGTTGACGCCCGGACCGCAGGCACGGGGGCTGTTGTTGACCCAGGCCGTGGAGGGGTTGTCGACCGCGGCGGTGCTGATGGTGCTGTAGCGGGCGACGAGCGGCATGGCCCAGAGGTGGAACCGGGCGGAGGTCTTGCCCGTGTTCAGGCGGGTGAAGGAGCTCGTGGTGTCGTTCATGCGCCACATGCGGGTCAGGTCGAAGACCTGGAGCTCCGCACCGTTGGCGACGAACAGCCGGTTGCCGTACCAGGCGACGCCGTCCGAGTGCGAGGTGTACTCAAGGGGCTTGAAGTTGCCGCTGACCGGCTCCACCAGCGCGATGTGCCCGTACTTGACCTGGCCGCCGGTCGACTCCGTGATCGTGACCCGCGCGTAGTCCTCGACGGTCTCCGGGGTCCGGTCCTTGACCCACGTGCCGTGGTACCAGGCGGTGGCGGTGAGGGAGCGGCCCGCATACAGTCCGTCGGCGGTGGCGGCATGCGAACCCGCGAAGCCCTGCGGCATCCAGCCACCGCCGCCGTCCGCGTAGTTGGACCGGTCGTCCTCGTCGTCCCAGCAGAACCCGTCGGGCTTGAGGGCGCCGTTCAGTCCGGTGGCGTGACACAGCCCCGGTCGTCCCGTACGGGTGCCCAGGACGTCGGTGACGGACGCCTTGGCGACTCCGGCGGCCTCGGCGGAGTCGATGAGTCCTGTCTTGTCGCCGTCCACGCGGGTCAGCTTGAAGTTCGCGGTGAACGGGTCCAGGCCCGAGGCGGCCTGGGCGGGCTGCGCGGGGAGCAGGACGGAGGCGGCCACGGCCGCGCCGAGCGCGAGCTGGGCGAGGCGGTTTCTTCGTCCGAACGTAAGTTTCATTCGGGCAGGCTAAGCACCGCGGGCTTGTCATGATCATCTTCTTCACGGGGTCTTCACGCAGGTCACAGGGTCTTTCCAGGGTTCGCGGCGGATACCCGGCGGTACCTCCAAGGGCGCGGCGCGGCCGTTGGCGGATCGGCCGTGCGGGGCTCCGCGGGCGCGCCTCCTCTCCGCATTCGCCATGCATGGAGTGCGTGCATCGGCCTGCCGCGGCCTGCACGGCCGCACATCGCTCCGCATCGGCGCGTATCGGTGGGATGACCGATGTGCCGGGCGCGCGGGCGCGGCCATAGTCCTCGGGAGATCGTTTGCGGGCGCCCGGGTGCGCCCGGTTCTTCGAAGGGACCTTCTGTGGATACGTATGCGGACCTGGTGTTTCTCGGTGGACGGGTGGTCACGGTCGACGCGGACTTCTCCGTCGCCTCGGCCTTGGCGGTGACCGGCGGGATCATCAGCGCCGTCGGCGGACAGGACGACGTGGCGCCGTTCGTCGGACCCGCCACCCGCGTCGTCGACCTGCGGGGGGCGACGCTGCTTCCCGGGATCAACGACTCCCATCTGCACGGATGCGCCTTCGGCATGGCGACGCCGCCGCTCTCCCTCGACGTCGCCCACCCCGCCGTGTCCTCCCTCGCGGACGTGGCCGGCGTGGTGCGGGAGGCCGTCGGGCGGGTACCGGCCGGGCAGTGGATCACCGGGCACGGCTGGGACACGGGCTACCTCGACGAGTGCGTCGCCGACCCGTCGCGGCAGCCCTCGCTGCACGACCTCGACCGGGTGAGCCCGGACCACCCCGTCGTCCTGTACTCCTTCTCCGGCCACGCCACCTGGGTCAACTCCAAGGCGCTGGAGCTCATCGGCATCGACCGGCACACCGTCGCGCCTCCCGGCGGGGCCATCGTCGTGGACGAGGCGGGGGAACCGACCGGGCTGCTCCACGAGGGCGCCCAGGCCCTCGTCCAGAACGCGCTGCCCCCGCTCGGCCGGCAGGAGCGGACCGACGCGATCAGGTCGACCCTCGCCACGCTCGCCCGGCTCGGCGTGACCAGCTACACCGAGCCCGGGCTCGGCCCCGGCGGCGACGGCATCATGCGCGGAGCGCTCGGCGGGGAGACCCTCGACGTCTACCGGCGGCTCCTCGCCGACGGCGAACTGACCGCCCGCGTCGGCGTCCTCCTCCTGCCCACCGGCATGGCGAGCACCGCCGAGGAGTTCGCCCACACCCTCACCGCCCTCGGCGCCCCCGCGGACACCGGCGACACCGATCCGCGCCGCCTCGCGATCCACGGCGTCAAGATCTTCGGCGACGGCATCGTCCCCAACAAGACGGCCTGGATGCACGAGCCGTACGTCGGCGGCGGCTGCGGCTCCCTCTGCGTCGGCGGCGAGACCGACGCCGACCGGATCGCCGAGATCGACGCCATGATCCGGCACGCCCACGCCGCCGGGTACCAGCTGGGCGTCCACGTCACCGGCGACCGGGCCGGCGACACCGTCGCGGAGGCCTTCGCCGCGGCCGTGACCGAACACCCGCGGGCCGACGCCCGCCACTACGTCATCCACGGCGACTTCCTCACCGCGCACAGCATGAAGCTCCTCGCCGCCCACGACTTCGGCGTCAACATGAACCCCACCATCAAGTGGACCGTCGCCGACATGGAGGAGGAGTTCGTCGGCACCGGACGCGCCGCGTACGCCTGGCCCTACCGCGACGCCCTCGACGCCGGCGTACGCGTCGCCAGCGGGTCCGACGCCCCCGTCACGCACCCGGACTGGCGCCAGGGCGTCGCCACCATGATGCTGCGCGAGTCGAAGGCCACCGGCCGGGTCAGCGGTCCCGAGCAGCGGATCGGCCTGGCCGAGGCGATCCGTACGTACACGATCGACGCGGCCTGGCAGGACTTCGCCGACGACTGGAAGGGCTCCCTGGAGCCGGGCAAGGCCGCCGACCTGTGCGTGCTCGACGGGGACCTGCTCACCGCCGACCCCCACGACATCCCGGACATGCCCGTCGTCCTCACCGTCATGGACGGGCGCGTCGTGCACGACACGCTGCGCGATTGACGTATTCCGGGCACGTGATCATCCTGGGGGGATGGCAGCGGAGCGGAGCACGGCGGACATCCTGGACGCGGCCGTCCACGTCCGTGAGGCCGCCAGGAGCGCCACGAGCGGGGCGGCCGGCGTCGACACGGTCCTGGCGGCGCTCTCCGAGGTGATGGCGTACGACCACGCCTCGCTGGCCCGCTGGGATCCCCGGCGCCGGTGCCACACCACCCTCGCCGGGAGCTACCCCGACGACGTCACGGCCTACATCGAGACCCGCCTCCACCACGACCCGGTGTTCCCCGTGCTCCGCGGCCCGGACCGGGGCGGGCTCTGGCTCGGGGACGTCCCCCGGCACCTCCTCGCGGCGTCGCCGGGCTTCCAGGACGTACTGAGTCCCCTCGGGATCGACGGCGGTGTGGCCCAGTGCCTCTTCGCCGCCGACGGCCGGTACGTCGGCATGCTGAACGTCAGCACCCGGGGGCGACGGCGCACCCCCGACCCGGCACGCGCCGTGGTCACCCTGCTCACCGAGGCCCTCGCCGCGACCGTCGACGCGGCCGTCGACGATCGCGGGGGCGCGCGGCGGCCGGGCGGGCTCTCGCCGCGGGAGCTCCAGGTGCTCGCCGAGCTGACCGTCGGCCGCACCAACCGGGAGATCGCCGAACGGCTGTACATCACCCCGCGCACCGTGGGTACCCACATCGAGCACATCCTCGCCAAGCTCGACCTCCCCAACCGCGCGGCCGCCGCCGCCCGGGCCGCCGCCTGGGGAATCGAACCCCCGCGCTGACGCGAGCCCGCGGAGCGGGGGACGAGCTGACCTCCCGGCTGATCGTCCGGTCGTGTGCGGCCCGAAGGGGTGGTCGGGGGTTCGGCGCCCTCCTCGACGAACGCCCCGGCATCGCCCGGAAGTTGCCGGCCCTGACCGCCGACCGTGCGCAGGCCAGGCCCTACCCCGCACCACCGGGCCCCGAGTCCTGGAAGGCGGCGGGCAGTGGGCGGCTCGTGGCCAGGGCCGCGCACACGAACGCCGAGGCGCGCCTGAGGAACGTGCGGCTCGTCATGCCCCAGCACAGAACCGGCGCTCGGCTCCCTGGAGTGGGCAGGCCCCCTCGCGGAGCCCCGGCGGGACGTGGCCGCTCCGGTCTCAGCCCAGCTGGATGTCGTCGCCCGAGTGCGCAACGCGCAGGAGTGCCGTCGTGATCACGGTGGCCTCCTCGTCCGTGAGGTACCGGCCGAAGTGCTCCCGGATGCCGCGCATGTAGGCGGGCGCGGTCGCGCGCAGGGCCGACCTGCCCTCGTCGGTGATGACCGCCCACGTCACGCGCTTGTCCGTGGCGTCGGGCTGCTTGCTCACCAGGCCTGAGCGGGCCATCTCGTCGACGAGGCGGCTCACCCGGGTCCTGCTGAGCACCACGCGCTCGGCGACCTCCTGCATGCGCAGGCCCTGCTCGCCGGCCCCGCGGAGCTCCAGGAGTACGTCGTACCAGGTGAGCGGGACACGGCCGTCGCGCTGCACATCGCTCTCGATGGCGCGTACGGCGGCGTTGTGGGCCAGCAGCAGGGCCCGCCATGCCTCGACCCGGTACTCACCTTCTCTCATGACCATGACGAGAAGTATAGCTTGTGTGCGCACGCACGGACTATTAGAGTGTGTGCAGACGCACGGACTATTTCATGATTGAGGGAGGCCACCCATGGCTCAGCGGATCTCGCGTGACGAGCTGAAGAAGAAGATCGACGAGAACCTGGTGACGGTGCTCGAGGCGCTGCCGGCGCAGTACTACAACGACAAGCACCTGCCCGGAGCGCTCAACCTGCCGCACGACCAGGTGGACGCGCTCGCGCCGACCCTGCTTCCGAACAAGGACGCGGAGATCGCCGTCTACTGCGCCAACAGCCCCTGCCCGAACTCGGGCATCGCGGCCGACCGCCTGGTCGAGCTGGGCTACACCAACGTGTTCGAGTACTACGAGGGCAAGGACGACTGGGTCGAGGCGGGCCTGCCGACCGAGTCCGTCGCCTGACCGAAGGAGCGTACGGATCATGACCACCGCACCCACTCGTACCGTCGACGGCGTGGAGCTGCCCGCCGCCGGCTCGTGGAAGGTCGACCCGGGTCACACCGAGGTCGGCTTCGTCGGGCGACACTTCATGCTGACCAAGGTCCGCGGGCGTTTCACCGGAGTCGACGCCACTCTCGTCATCGGCGAGCGTCCCGAGGACAGCAAGGTCACCGCGGTCATCGACGTGGCCAGCGTCGAGAGCGGTGACGCCACGCGCGACGAGCACCTGCGTTCCGCGGACCTCTTCGACGTGGAGAAGTACCCCAAGGCCACCTTCGTCTCCACCTCGGTGACGTGGGACGGCAAGGCCGGCACGCTCGTCGGCGACCTGACCATCAAGGACGTCACCCGCCCGGTGACGCTCGCGGTGGACTACCTCGGCTACGCGCGCGACCCGTGGGGCAACGACCGTACGGTCTTCTCCGCCCACGGCAAGGTCAACCGCGAGGACTGGGGCCTGACCTGGAACATGGTCCTGGAGACCGGCGGCATCCTCGTCTCCAAGGAGATCGAGCTGTCCCTCGACTTCGAGGCGATCCGGGAGAGCTGACCGCTCGGTGAGGGGCCTCGGTGCGGTGGTACCCCCGCACCGGGGCGCCTTCGTCGTGCCCTGACGTGTCGGGGCGGGAGGCCGCGTCAGCGGTCGATGACGCGTCTCACCAGGGTGAGCAGCGAGTTCCGGATGCGTTCGGGGCTGAACTGCCCCTGTCGCAGGGCGTGCTGGAGATCGGAGTCCAGGGGCGCGAGCAGCAGGTGGGCCGTGCAGTCGGCGTCGAGATCCGGGCAGGCCTCGCGGAGCATCAGCGCCAGGTGGACGCGCCAGAAGCCGTACGACCCTATCCGGTAGCGGGCGCCCGGCGCGGCCGTCTCGGAGAGCCTCAGCAGCTCCAGGTTGTCGTCCAGGAGGTCCAGGTACGCGTCGAAGAACGCCACGACGCGATCGGCGGCCGGGGCGTCGGGCCCCAGCGGCGGCGGTCCGAAGAGGATGCGCTCCTGAAGCCGGCTGTCCTGGGTGTCGAGCAGCGCGGCGGCGAGCCCCGCCTTGCTGCCGAACCTGCGGAACAGCGTGCCCTTGCCCACGCCCGCCTCGGCCGCGATGCGGTCCATGGACACGCTCTCGACCCCGTGGAGGTCGAACAGCGTCCGGGCCGCGGCCAGGATGCGCAGCCGGTTGCGCGCGGCGTCCGACCGCTCCGGTGCCGCCTCGGGGACGGCAAGGGGACAGCTGTCCGGCGACGCGTGCTGCACCTGGGGGCCTCTCGGTTCACGCTCCGTGGGGGTCCCGGTGGGGGCCGGGTGGCGTCTGCGCAGTTTACGGCCAGGAGCCCCCGGGCGGCCGCTGAGTGGTCGCGACCCGCCCGGCTCCGGATCGCTTGTCCCGCCGCCGCCGCATGTGGCAGAGTCGCCCCCAATCGGACCGCAGTCCGTTTACGGGGGAGATACATGTCTGGAACCGGTTTCCGATATTGCATCGCAGCCGTCGATGAGCGCCTCGGCCCCTGCCCGTAGCGGCAGTTCCCCCACCGTCCGTCTGTGACGGTCCTCCGTGTGCCCTGGGGCCGCGGCTCGCGGCAGCAGCCCCCCGGCGCACGAGCAGAACCGTGGCGCCCCGCGCCACGCCGGCACGTTCCCGCACGCGCTCACCCGTATGCCGTACGCATGGAGGAACCATGACCGCGCACGCCGGCACGACCATGAGCAGCCAGGAACTCCTCGACCTCACGCAGCACGAGATCCAGGCCCTGCTCACCGAGTTCAACCTCGCCGACGCCCACACCCACCAGCGCCAGTCCGCCGCCCAGCACAAGATCGTGGCCCGGCTGCCCGAGCTGTGGTACGAGGCGGAAGAGGGGCTCCAGGCCACCTACGAGCAGCGGTTCATGGAGGCGTTCTTCCGCCTCCACCGCCAGCCCACCGCGCTCGCCAAGAAGAAGACCCTGCTGTCGTACGCCGCCTCCATCTCCACCATGGTCGTGGCGATGTACCTCAAGCAGCAGCGCATGGCCGTGACCCTCGTCGAGCCCTGCTTCGACAACCTCCACGACGTCCTGTCGAACATGGGCGTCCCGCTGTACCCCGTCGAGGAGTCGGCACTGCACGACCCCGACCGGATCTACGCCGAGCTCAAGCGCCGGGTCCGCACCGACGCGCTCTTCCTCGTCGACCCCAACAACCCCACGGGGTTCAGCCTGATGCAGCACGGGCGCAAGGGCTTCGAGGAGGTCGTCCGGTTCTGCAAGGACCACAACAAGCTGCTCGTCATCGACTTCTGCTTCGCCTCCTTCACCCTCTACGACCCCGAGCTCGCGCGGTTCGACGTCTACGAACTGCTCGAAGAGTCCGGGGTGCGGTATCTGGCCATCGAGGACACCGGCAAGACCTGGCCGGTGCAGGACGCGAAGGCGGCCATGCTCACGGCCAGCGACGACATCAAGGAGGAGGTGTACAACCTCCACACCAGCGTGCTCCTGAACGTCTCGCCGTTCGTGCTCAACATGCTGACCCAGTACGTGGAGAACTCCGAGGCGGACAGCCTGGCCTCGATCCGCGACGTCCTCGACGTCAACCGGGCGGCCGTCAGGGAGGCCCTCCGGGGCACGATCCTCGAATACCAGGAGCCGGTCGCGAAGACCAGCGTGGCCTGGGCCAGGATCCAGCACCCCGACCTGACCGCGACGGAACTCCAGCGGGAGCTGCGGGAGGTGGGCGTGTACGTCCTGCCCGGGCGGTTCTTCTACTGGAGTCAGCCGGGCCGCGGCGAGCCCTTCGTCCGCATGGCCCTCGCGCGCGAGCCGCAGATGTTCGCCGGCGCCATGAAGCGGCTGCGGGAGGTGCTGGACCGTCATGCCCACTGACCGCACCGGCGCCGAAGGCGCGGAGGACCCGGCCTGTGAGGCCGCCCGGGACGACTTCATCGACGCGGCGCTCTTCCTCGGCATGCACAGCGCCGACGACGGCCTGCGCATCGCCGCCAAGGCCTTCTTCGTACGCCACCTCGAAGGGCGCGTCGTGATGAGCCTGGAACAGGTCGGCCGCTGCGACGACGTGATCTGGGGCTACTCGCGCGAACTCCAGGACCTCTACTACCCGTTCATGGACCACCTCCACACGGTCATGGACATCAGCCGGGAGGGATACGACCGGGCGGACGTCCACCTGGCCCTCTCCGACTCCGACACCCCGCAGCGACTCCCCTTCATCGACCGGATGCTGCTCGGCCAGGTGATCAACCGCAAGGGACTGCTGCACACCGTCGCCCCCAGGGAGTCCGCCTTCGAGGGGCTGCCCGTCCGCGCCGTGGCCGCCTGGCCCGCCGGAGCGCCGGAGCCGTCCTTCCCCGAGCCGCTGGAGCGGCTCTACCAGGAATCGCTCGCCCTGCGCCTGCCCCTCGGGCACGGCGCCGCACCCGAGGGAGTCTGAGATGAACCAGGGAGTGATCACGGCCCTGGTGACGCCCCTCTCCGAGACCGGCGAGGTCTCCGAGAGCGGGGTCGCCCGACTGCTCGACACCCTCCGCCCCCACGTCGACGGCCTGCTGCCCAACCTCAGCACCGGCGAGGGCCGGTGGCTCACGGACCACCAGTGGGAGGCGATGCTCGGGGCCACGGTGCGGCACGCAGGCGGACTGCCCGTCCTCGCGGGCGTCCTGCGGCCCACCACGGAACAGGTCGTCGAACGGGCCCGCGTGGCCGCCGACCTCGGCGCCCACGGGCTCGTCGCGACCAGCCCGTACGGCACCGGCGTCACCCAGGGCGAGATCTACCGCCACTTCGCGGACCTCGCCGAGCACAGCGGCCTACCCGTGATCGTCTACCACGGCACCGAAGTCTCCGGGAACGCCGCCGACTTCGACACGCTGCTGCGGATCTGCGAGATCCCCTCGGTCGTCGGCGTCAAGGACTCCTCGGGCAGCGCCGCCTTCACCCGGCGCCTCGTCGAGGCCCGGCCAGGCGCCCGCGTCCTCGCCGGCCTCGAACACCTCCTGCTCGACTCCGGCCCCGTCGACGGATACGTGGTGGCACTCGCCAACGTCGAACCGGCCCTGTGCGCCGACCTGTTCGCCGGCCGGCTGGCGCATGCGGAAGAGACCCTCGCCGACGCCTGCACGCGCTACGGCCTGGAGAAGGACGACTGGTACCGCTGGGTCAAGGCCGCGCTGTACCGCAGCGGGGTACTGGAGACCGACAGGACCGTGAACACCGGGGAGGCCACGTCGTGAGCACGGCAACGGACAACGCCCAGACCTCCCCCCGCACCGCCGGCGCGGAGTCGGCGCACCGCGAGCTGTTCCGGCACAACCGCGGGCTCCTCGACTCCCGCCTGCTCGCCCGCGTCGAGGAGATCGAGCGGGACTGGATCCTCCCGCTCGTGGACTCCCTCGACTCCACCGGCGAACCGGTCCCCGACCGGGCCGCCTGGCAGCGACTCCTCGACGGCCTGCTCGCGGAGGAGCGGACGGGCAGCCCGTCCGCCGAGTACCTCGCCGAGCACGCCACCCGGGAGGAATTCACCTTCGTCGTAAGGGAGTTCGCGCTCGACGGGCTCACCGAGGCGCAGAACTTCTTCCCGGCCGTCCCCCGGCTCCCGATCAAGGCCCAGATGGCCGTGATGCGGGTCCTCATCGACGAGTTCGGCTGCGGCAACCTCCAGCAGGCACACTCCCAGCTCTACCGGCTGCTCCTGGCCGAGCTGGGCCTGCCGCAGGAACCCGAGGGCTTCCTCGACACCACCGGCGACGAGACCTTCCAGTTCCTCAACGTCTTCTACTGGCTCACGCAGCGCGCCCCGCACGTCGAGTACTTCCTGGGCGCCCTCGCGTACCTGGAGGCGTCCATCCCGGACGCGTTCACCCACCAGGCCCGGGCCTGCGAGCGGCTCGGCATCCGGCAGGGCCGCTACTACACCGAGCACCTGCACATCGACACCTTCCACATGCAGGAGATGCAGCTGGCCATCAAGGAGTGCGAGGCGGCGTACGGCCTCGACCCGGCCCGCCTGTGGACCGGGGCCCGGCTGCTCTCCCGGCTGATCGGCGGCGCCTTCGACGCCGCCGTGGCGCGGTCCCGGGAGCTCACCGACCGGGCGGCGGCATGACGGGCCGCGATCCGGCCGCCGAGCCGCCGTCCCTCAGGGAACTCCCCGGCGACCGGCTGCGCGTCCGCGCCGCCGGCCAGGAGTTCGTGATCGACGCCTCCTGTCCGCACCGCAAGGGCCGGCTCGTCCACGGTCACGTGAACGAAGGCACCCTGCGCATCAGTTGTCCGCTCCACCACAGCAGCTTCGACCTCACGACCGGCTGTCCGGTCCGCGGTCCCGGCGACGACCCGCTGACCGTGTACCGGTCGGGGATCTGGCCCGGCTACTACGGAGCCGAGCAGGTCTGGCTCCCTGCCTCCGAGCAACTCCTCGAATGGGGCGAGGAGTTCCACGAGCTGATGCTCGGGGACGATCTCCGGATGGCCGCGTTCAGAACCGCGATCACCGAGGCCGTACGCCCCGGGGACGTCGTCCTCGACCTCGGCACCGGCACCGGCATCCTGGCCCGGTGGGCCCTGGAGGCCGGGGCGGCCCGGGTGTACGGGATCGACCTCAACGAGAAGGTGCTCGCCACGGCGACCGAGCGGCTCGCCGAGGCGGGCTACGCCGACCGCTTCGTCCCGCTGTCCGGGCTCTCCTTCGACCTGGAGCTGCCGGAGCGGGTGGACATCGTCATCTCCGAGATCATGGGGAACCTCGCCGACAACGAGAACTTCTCCGCGATCCTCGACGACGCCCGGGAGCGATTCCTGAGGCCCGGGGGCGTGATGCTGCCGAGCCTGGTGGACAGCTTCCTGGTCCCGGTGACCGCCGAGTCCGCCCACGCGCAGCTGACCGCAGAGGGGCCGCGGGACGCGGGCGGGCCGGAGGCCTTCGCGGCCCTGCTCGCCGCCCGGGGCGCGGCGGACCCCTTCTCCCTGTACTACGACACCGTCCTGCCGATCACCGGCCACCTCGCCTCGCCCCGGCTGATCCGGCGCTACGCGCCGATGGGGACCCCGGAGACGGGCACCGAGACCTCGTACCGGGTGCCGCTGGCGTACACGGTCCAGCGGGGCGGGGTGTTCACCGGCTTCAAGGGCTACTTCGTCGCCGAGCTCTCGGACTCCGTCGCCCTCGACATCTCCGGGGACGACATCGAGGGGCGCACCACGTCCGACAGCTGGAAGCACTGCTACCTGCCGGTCGAGCGGCCGGTACGGGTGCGGCGCGGCGACCGGATCGCGCTGACGTTCAGCCGCCGGGGCGGCCGGGACGGCAACCCCTTCGGGCAGACCTACAGCTGGGAGGGGCAGGTCCTCTCCGGCTCCCGGGTGGTGGACCGGTTCGCCCACAGAACCGGCCCCGCCGCCGACTGATCAGCGCAAGACTGGTCAGCGCACGACCGATCACCGCGAAGAAGCATTCGAGTTTCGAGTACGGGGGAGTACCGCAGAACATGAACAGCAGCACAGCATTACCGACCGAGCGCCACGGGGACGGCAGGCCGGTCCGGACGTACGACGTCGTCGCCCTCCATGTGCCCATCGCGTACAACGAGTTCGGTGACCACGACCGCAACGGCGCCCTGTACGTCCTGGCCTCGGACGCACCGGAGCTGAGGGAGGTCGCGGCCACCTGGCCGGAGCCCTTCCCCAGCTATCTGGAGCACCCCGAGCTGGTGCCGGGGCCGAACCCGCTCGCCCGCCCGCTGGTCCTGCGGGTCCGGCGCGGCGAGCGGCTGCGGGTCCGGCTGACCAACGAGCTCGCGCGGCCCGCCGGCATCACCCTCCAGGGAGTCCGGTACGACGTCCGCACCATGGACGGACTCGCCGCGGGCGCCAACCCGGACAGCAGCGTGCCGCCGGGCGGCACCCGCGTGTACGAGTGGGTGTGCGAGCACGAGGGGGTGTTCCACTTCGGGGACATGTCCGACGCCCGGGGCGAGGGGACGCAGAGCCACGGCATGGTCGGCGCGGTGGTCGTCGAGGCCCCCGAGGCCACCTGGACCGACCCGGAGACGGGCGGACCGCTGGCGACGGGCCTGTACGCGGACATCCATCTGGCGGACCGCAGCTTCCGCGAGTTCGTGATCTTCATGATGGAGTACCCGAGCAACGACAACCCGGCGGTCCCGCCGCCGATGCCCGGACACGGGCACGGCGGGGGACACGACGGGGGTCATGACGGCGGCCACGCGGCCGCCGCCGCGGCCGGGATCTACCGGCCCTCCGCCGCCGGCTCCCCGGCGGCCGGACCCGGCACCTCCGACACCGTCGACGACCTGACACCGCTCAACATGGCGATGCTCCCGGTCAACCACCGCATCGAGCCGATGGAATGGCGGATGCACCGCTACCAGCAGCTCCTCGACGAGGGCCGCATCGACCCGGTGCGGGACGCCGTGCTCGGGGAGGAGGTGCACCACAGCTCCTGGCTGTTCGGCGACCCCTCCACGCCCGTCCTGCGCGGCTACTCCGGCGACCCCACGGTCATCCGGCTCGTCCACGGCGGCATGCGCGACACCCATGTCTTCCACACCCACCTGCACCAGTGGCGGGTGCGGCCGGACGACGAGAACGCCCCGATCGTCGACTCCGTCAGCATCGGCCCGCAGGAGGCCATGACCCTCGAACTGCTCGGCGGGCTCGGCTCGGCGCAGGGCGCGGTCGGCGACTCCATCTGGCACTGCCACATGTACGTCCACTTCCACATGGGCATGTGGGGGATGTTCCGGATCTTCGACACCCTCCAGGACGGCACCGGAGGCTACCCCGACGGCCGGCCGATCCAGCGGCTCGTCCCCCTGCCCCACCGCGAGGCGCCACCGGTCCCGACGCCCGAGCGCCCCGGATTCCCCGGGTTCCTCGCCGAGTCGGCCACCTACCCGCAGAAGAACCCCCGGCCGCCGCGGACCCCGCTCCAGCCGCCGGGCATGGGACGCGAGCCCACCCCGCTCGAAGCGGCCGCGTTCGTGGCGGACCCGCAGCCCGGCGAGGCCTTCACCAAGGTCGGGCCGCCCGACGCGCCGGTCCGCCGCTACGACCTGGTCGTCACCAACGGCACCCTGCACTACTACGGCGACCCGACCGACGAGCACGCCACGACCTGGCACGACCACAACGCCCACTTCTACGTCCTGGCCGAGGAGATCGAGGAAGCGGGCGGTCTCGTCGAGTTCAAGCGCCAACTGGCCGCGGGTGAGAGGACCCTTGAGCCGCTGGTCATCCGGGCCAACAAGGGCGAGGTCCTCGAACTCACCCTGACCAACTCCCTGCCGACCGGCCCCCAGGAGGAATCCGCCTTCGACCCGAAGCTGCCCTTCCAGCCCGAGTGCGGACTCCACACCCACCTCGTCAAGTACGACCCGCTCGTCTCCGACGGATCCGCCGTGGGCTGGAACTACCTCTCGGCGACCACCACCGCCGACCAGGGAGCCGAGGCGAACGGGCAGTACAACTCCTGGACCTACCGCTGGTACGTCGACGAGGACTTCGGCACCGTCCTCTTCCACGACCACCTGCTCGCCAACTACCGCCAGCGACACGGGCTGTTCGGCGCACTCATGACCGAACCGGAGGGCGCCGTCTGGGTCTCGCCCGACGACCACGAGAAGGAACTGCGGCGCGGCACCCAGGCCGTCATCAAGACCGCCGACGGGTCGGCGCACCGCGAAATGGTCCTGGCCATCGGCGACTTCGTCCCCATGGTCAAGCACGGACACGGCGATCACGGCGGCCCGATCAACCCGCCACCGTCCCCCGGGGCCCCCGACGACCAGGGCTCGATGGGCGTCAACTACCGCAGCGCTCCGCTGTCCGAGCGGGGCGGCGACCCGGCCCACTGGTTCTCCAGCGCCGTCCACGGCGACCCCGGGACCCCGCTGCTCCGCGGCTACCCCGGTGAGGACCTGCGGGTCCACGTCCTCCAGGGCTCCCACGACCTCCAGCACAGCTTCACCCTCTCCGGGGCCCGCTGGCGCGAGTGGGCGGGCCGCGAGGACACGGCCTGGCGCAACCA
This sequence comes from Streptomyces sp. NPDC056169, assembly GCF_042268445.1. Lineage (NCBI taxonomy): Bacteria > Bacillati > Actinomycetota > Actinomycetes > Kitasatosporales > Streptomycetaceae > Streptomyces > Streptomyces sp. NPDC056169. The sequence goes on from NZ_JBHJUO010000018.1 coordinate 225,142, forward strand.
GCAGACCTTCGGCATCTCCAACGTCGCCGAACTCGCCCTCGCCCCCACCCTCGGTCCCGGCGACCACCTGTGGTCGTTCGGCGCGGCCAACGACCTGTGGCTGGGCTGCTGGGGACTGCTGCGCCTGTACGGGCGTCCGCAGGCCGACCTGCCGCCGCTGCCCGGCCGGACCCCCGACGCCCCGCCGCTGCCCCCGCGCCGCCGGGTCCGCCGGCACACCGTCCGGGCCCGCGCCGAGGTCATCGCGTACAGCCCGCTCCGTACCGACCCGTACGGGCTCGTCTTCACGGCCGACGGCGACGGCGGCCCCGAGGAAGGCCCGCTGGTCCTGCGCTGCCGGGCCGGCGAGTGGGTGGAGGTCACCCTGATCAACGAGCTGGACGGGCCGCCGCCCGCGAGCCCGCTGGACCCGCGGCTGATGAACGAGGCGGACCCCGGGGCCAGGACGATCTCCGGCCGCGTCTCCCTGCACCCCACCCTGCTCGACTTCGACGTGCGCACCGACGACGGCGCCCACGTCGGCCGCAACGCCGACACCACCGTCAAGCCGGGGGCCTCCCGCACATACCGCTGGTACGCGGGCGAGCCCGGTGTGGTGCTGCTCCGCTCCCACGCGGACGTGATCTCCCACCCGCGCCGCGGCCTGGTCGGCGTGCTCGTGGTGGAGGAGGCCGACGCCACCCCGTACGACCCCGACACCGGCCTGGAGCGCTGGACCGGCGAGCGGGCCGTGGTCCGCAGGCCGGATGCCGAGCCCGTACGGGAACTTGTCCTGGTCTCCCAGGACGGCCTGCGGCTCTACCACGACGGGGACCTCACCCAGCCGGTCACCGACCTGTTCTCGGACAGCCCCGACGACGCGGGCCAGAAGGCGTACAACTACCGCAGCGCCGCCCTGCACCCGCTGGACCCGGTGCTGTCCGACCCGGAGCCGCCGACCCCGCTGCTCACCTGCCGCGCCGGCGACCAGGTGGCCGTCCATCTGGCCGTCGCCTCGCACCGGATGCGCAACCAGGGCTTCACCGTGCACGGCCAGGTGTGGGACGCCTCGGAGACGGGTCTCGGCTGGTACGTGTCGACCCTCGGCGCGCTGGCCTCCGGGAGCACCCGGACGGTGCGCTTCCGCGCCCAGCATCCGGGCGACCATGTGTACCGCACCGGGAACCTCCACTGGGGTGTCAGTGAGGGCTGGTGGGGGCTGATCCGCGTCGAGGAGGCACCATGACCGACACCATCACCGACAGCACGACCGGCGGCACGCCGGGCACGGACGGGCAGGCCGATCCCCGGCTGCCCGCCGCACCCGACACGATCGCCGTGTATACCGACCTCAACTGCTCCTTCGCGCACGTCGCCGTGCACCGGCTGCACGAGACCCGGCGGCGCCTCGGTCTCGAAGGGCGCGTCTGGTTCGACCTGCGGGCGTTCCCGCTGGAGCTGTTCAACCTGGAGGTCAACGCCCGGCCAGGGGTGGACTCGGAGATCTCCGTCCTCGGCGCGCTGGAGCCGGAGGCCGGCTGGCGGCTCTGGCAGGGCCCCGACTGGACGTACCCGGTGACCACGCTGCCGGCCCTGGAGGCGGTCCACGCCGCCAAGGCCCAGAGCTGGCACGCCAGTGAACAGCTCGACCGGGCCCTGCGCCGTGCCTTCTGGGCCGAGGGCCGGTGCATCTCCCAGCGTCACGTGATCCTCGACGTGGCCGAGGAGACGGGCGCGGTGGACGTGACGGCCCTCGCCGAGGCCTTCGACGGCGGCACCGCCCGGCCGGAGATCATGGCCCAGTACGAGTCGGCGCGCGACGGGCGGGTCAACTGCAGCCCGCACGTGTTCCTGCACGACGGCACGGACAGCGCCAACCCGGGCATCCGGGCGCGCTGGGTCAACGGCGACTTCGGCGTCGGCTTCCCCGTCATCGACGAGGACCGCCCCGAGGTCTACGAGAAGCTCCTGACCCAGGCCGCGGGCCTGCTGTAACACTGGTGGGCGCCCTCGGTCCCGTGCCCCGGGACCGAGAGCGCCCACCTTCGCGTGGGGCGGGTGACCCGATCCGCCGGGGAATGGCTGGGCGGGCGTCGCCCCGCGTTCACCGGCGGGACATCGAGGCCCTCCGTAATGCAGGAGTTGTATGGACAACAGTTGTTCATACAGCTTGGCCTCGCCCCCACCCCTCATGGAGTACGCGTGACCTCCGCTGCCCGCGCCGCGATCCTCGTCGGCGCCCTCGGCCTGACCGCCCTGTCCCTCACCGCCTGTGGCGCCGCCCCCACGAAGGACGCCGCAGGCGCCGACGGGAAGAACCTCGCCACCGCGGCCTCCGCCGCCGACGCCGGCGGCATGGAGGCCCTGGTCGCCGCCGCGAGGAAGGAAGGCACGCTCAACGCGATCGCCATCCCCCGGGACTGGGCGAACTACGGCGCGATCATCGACGGCTTCACCGCCGAGTACGGCATCAAGGTGAACGTCGAGAACCCCGACGGCTCCAGCCAGGACGAGATCAACGCGGTGAAGTCCCGCAAGGGCCAGGACCGCGCGCCCGACGTCCTCGACCTCGGCGCCTCCTTCGCCCAGGCGGCGGGCGAACAGGGCCTCACCGCCCCCTACAAGGTCGCCGCCTTCGACAAGATCCCCGCGACGCAGCGCGACCCGCAGGGCCGCTGGTTCAACGACTACGGCGGCTACGTCTCCATCGGCTGCGACGCCAAGCGCGTCAAGGTCTGCCCGCAGACCTTCGCCGACCTGCTCAAGCCCGAGTACAAGGGACAGGTCGCCCTCAACGGCAACCCGACCAAGTCGGGCTCCGCCTTCGGCGGCGTGTACGCGGCGGCCCTCGCCAACGGCGGCTCGTTCGACGACATCAAGCCGGGCATCGACTTCTTCGGCAAGCTGAAGAAGAACGGCAACTACAACCCGGTCGAGTCGACCCCCGCCACCGTCGAGAAGGGCGAGACGCCCATCTCCATCGACTGGGACTACCTGAACGCCGGCTACGCCGAGCAGTTCGCGTCCAAGGGCGTCGACTGGAAGGTCGCCGTCCCCACCGACGGCGTCTACGCCCAGTTCTACTCGCAGGCCGTCAACAAGGACGCCCCGCACCCGGCGGCCGCCCGCCTGTGGCAGGAGTACCTCTACAGCGCCGAAGGCCAGAACCTGTGGCTCAAGGGCTACGCCCGGCCCGTCCTGATGCCGGCCATGGAGGCCGACGGCACCCTCGACAAGACGGCCGCCGCCGCGCTGCCGAAGGTCACGGGCACGCCGGCGTTCCCCACCGAGCAGCAGACGTCGAAGGCCAAGGAGACCCTGTCGCAGGGCTGGTCCGCGGCCGTCTCCGGGTGACCCGTCGATGACTCCGCACTCCACCACCACCCCGTCCGGGGCCGGGCGCGCGCCCGCCGCGCGGGCCGCCCCCGCGGGGCCCGGGGCCCCCGGGGGCCCGGACACAGGGGGGGGGGGACCCGGCAACCCGGCGGGGGCGCGGGCGGCCCCGGGCCCCC